>NZ_JBFUKO010000079.1:0-14935 GCF_056400805.1 Aminobacter sp. P4_H6_2 | reverse complement strand
GGTCAGCGGCCGGCAGGCGAGGGCGGGCTCGACATTCTCGTTGCCGAAGACAACGAAGTGAACCAGATGGTTTTCAGCCAGATACTGGCCGAGACCGAACTGAGCTTCGAGATTGTCGGCAACGGCCGACGGGCTGTGGCCGCTTATGGCGAACGTCGGCCGCGGATGATCCTGATGGATGTGTCGATGCCCGAAATGAACGGGCTCGAAGCAACAGGCGAAATCCGCAAGCTTGAACGTGGCACCGGCACGCGCGTGCCGATCATCGGCGTCACCGCGCATGCGCTCAAGGGCGACAAGGACCGCTGTCTCGAGGCCGGCATGGACGACTACCTGCCCAAGCCGATCAGCCCTCGCGCCTTGCTCGAAAAGATCGAGCGCTGGTCATGGCATGATGATGGGCGCCGTGACGCGATCTAGATTCGGACGATGCTAGCCTGACTGAATCTTCCGCACGCGCCAGGTCAGCGTTCGAAGACTGTGGAAATGTGACAAGCCCAAGCGACAAAGGCCAGCCTGCCGTTGGGGTAGGCGGCTTGCTTTCGCGTCTCGTCTGTTGTTTGCCTCGCGCCGGCAAAGGATCGAGGAAACGACCCCTTGGCCGCTCTGCACAGCGACCGTTACAAGGGTGACACGAAACTGTCATGCAACTGTAATAGAGGGGGGCTATTGGCTCACCGGGCGCCGATGAAAGGCGTCATGCGAGATACTCCACAGGAGCAGGCCCCAATGAAAAAAGCTCTTCTCACTGCGTCGGCTGCTGCCTTCGCGATCGCTGCCTCGGTAGGCTATGCCTCGGCACGCGACCAGGTCCAGGTTGCCGGTTCTTCGACCGTTCTGCCTTATGCAAAGATCGTTGCCGAGCACTTCGGTGAAACCTTCACCAACTTCAAGACCCCAGTGGTCGAGTCCGGCGGCAGCGGCGCCGGCATCAAGGAATTCTGCAAGGGCGTCGGCGAAAACACCATCGACATCGCCAACTCCTCGCGCCCGATCAAGAAGGACGAAATCCAGTCCTGCGTCGACGCTGGCGTCAAGGACATCCAGGAAGTGAAGATCGGCTATGACGGCATCGTCTTCGCGACCGACGTCAAGGGCCCGGACTGGGCGCTGACCCCTGAAGACGTCTACAAGGCGCTCGCCGCCAAGGTTGTCGTGGACGGCAAGCTGATCGCCAATCCGAACACCAAGTGGAACCAGGTCAACCCGAACCTGCCCGACTGGGACATCGCGGCCTACATTCCGGGCGAAAAGCACGGCACTCGCGAAGTGTTCGAAGAGAAGCTTTTGATCGCCGGCTGCAAGAAGCTCGGCGGCGTTGAAGCCGGCAAGGCTTCGGGCCTCGACGACAAGGCTGCCGAAGCAGCCTGCAAGGCAGTGCGCAAGGACGGCAAGGCAGTCGACATCGACGGCGACTACTCGGAGACGCTTGCTCGCATCGACTCCAACAAGACCGGCGTCGGCGTGTTCGGCCTGGCCTTCTATGAAAACAACGCCGACAAGCTGAAGGTCGCTACCGTCGGCGGCATTGTGCCTTCGGTCGAGACCATCTCCTCTGGCGAGTATCCGGTGTCGCGTCCGCTGTTCTTCTACGTCAAGAAGGCACATCTCGGCGTCATTCCAGGCCTGAAGGAATATGTCGAGTTCTTCCTCGACGACCAGATGGTCGGTCCGGAAAGCCCGCTTGCCGACTACGGCCTGGTTGCCGCTCCGGACGCAGAGCGCGCTGCCCAGCGCGAAGCCTTCGGCGCCGGCAAGACCATGTAATATCGATCTGCCGTGGGGCGGGGGAAAAACCTCCGCCCCATGGAATATTCCGCCGGCTGTTCCGTTCGGCACAATATCTGAATTCACCGAGGCCGGCCCATGTCTTTCCTGCTCGTCTTCGCCATCGTACTCGCAATAGGATTGGTTGCCTTCGTGGTCGGCCGACAAAGGGCGCGTGCGCAAGATGACGGAACGGTCAAGCCGCACTCGCGTGCGCACTACCATGGCTGGTGGGCGTTTCTGACGGGCGTCGTTCCAGCCGTATTGTTTCTCGCAGCCTGGGATACCGGCGCGAGTGCCTACCTCAACAGTCATATCCATTCCGCTCTGCCGGCCGAAGTGGCCGACGGCACCGTCGCCCATGAAGATCTCGCCGCCGGCCTGGTCAAGAGCCTGGCCAATGGCCTGCGCCGGCTCGATAGCCAAACACTTGCTGCGCTGCCGGCCAGCTTTGCCGAATTGCAGCCGCTGCTCGCCGTAAAGGGCGTGGCGCTGGCGCCCGACACGCAAGACTACATGATCCCGATCGCGACCGAGGCCAACCGCGTCTCCGACCGCCTCGACATGATCGCCGCCGTCGTTTCGATCGGCCTTGCGCTGTTCGGTACCGGCTTCGGACTCAGTCGCGTCAGCCCGCGTGCCCGGGCGCGCAACAATGTCGAGAAGGTGATGCTGTGGAGCTTGCTTGGCGCCTCGACGCTCGCCATCCTGACGACCATCGGCATCGTGTTGTCGATGCTGTTCCAGACCATCGCCTTCTTCGAAAAAATCCCGCTGACGAACTTCTTCTTTGGTACCGTGTGGGATCCCCGCTTCGCCGCTGCCGGTTCGGGTGGCGCCGAGGGCCAGTTCGGCCTGATCCCGCTGCTTGCAGGCACGCTCTACATCGCCTTCGTCGCGCTGCTGGTGGCCGTGCCTGTTGGCCTGATGTCGGCGGTCTACATGTCGGAATATGCGGCCCCCAAGGTGCGCGCGGTGGTCAAGCCGGYACTTGAGCTGCTCGCCGGCATCCCGACCATCGTCTACGGTATCTTCGCGCTGGTCACGCTCGGGCCCTTCCTGCGCGACATCAGCGCAGCACTGACCGGCGGCACACCGTTCATCCAGGCGCAGAGCATCCTGACCGCCGGCCTTGTGATGGGCGTGATGCTGATCCCCGTCGTGTCATCGCTTTCCGACGACATCATCACCGCGGTACCGCGTTCCATGCGCGACGGTTCGCTCGGGCTTGGCGCCACGCGCTCCGAAACCATCAAGCGCGTCATTCTCCCCGCCGCCTTGCCCGGCATCGTCGGTGCCATCCTGCTCACGGCGTCGCGCGCTATTGGCGAAACGATGATCGTGGTGCTGGCGGCTGGCGTTGCCGCCAACCTGACGCTCAATCCGTTCGAGGCGATGACCACCATCACCGTCAAGATCGTCAACCAGCTGACCGGCGACCTTGAGTTCAATACGCCGCAGACGCTTGTGGCCTTCGCGCTCGGCATCACGCTGTTCGCACTGACCCTGGTGATGAACATCGTTGCGCTTTACATCGTCCGGAAGTACCGGGAGCAGTACGAATGACCGATATTTCGCTCGACACGCTGGCCACGTCAGCACCCCGTCCGCGCCGCGACATCGGCATCAAGAAACGCTACGCCGCCGAGCGCCGGTTCCGCCTCTATGGCGTGCTGGCCATTGCTGTCGGCCTGGCGTTCCTTGGGGTCATGCTGACCTCGATCGTCTCCAAGGGCTACACCGCCTTCTGGCAGACAACGGTGACGCTGCCGATCCATTTCGACGAAAAGATCATCGACCCGAGCAACAAGCGGGCGACCGATCCGAACGTGCTGATCATGGCGAACTATCCCAAACTCGCCGAGGCAGCGCTGATCGAAAAGCTCGGCATCGACCCGAACGACAAGGCCGAGGTGCGCAAGCTCAAGGGCTTCTTGTCCGACAGCTCGCGTGTCCAGCTCAGGGCCATTGTTGCGGCGGACCCGTCGGTCATCGGCACCACGCGCAATGTCGATATTCTTGCCGCCGCCAATCTCGACTCGGCCTTCAAGGGCCAGATCGATCTCGACGTGCCGGAAAGCCGCCGCAAGGTGTCGGACCAGCAGGTCGAGTGGATGAACAAGCTCAAGGCCGAAGGCGTGATGGCCGAGCACTTCAACACCGGGCTGTTCAGCTATGGCGCGTCGAGCCGGCCGGAAACGTCAGGCGTCGGCGTCGCCCTCATCGGCTCGGTCTACATGATGGGGATTGTGCTGCTGCTGGCGCTGCCGATCGGTGTTGCCGCCTCGATCTACCTTGAGGAGTTCGCCAAGAAGAGCCGCTTCACCGACATCATCGAGGTCAACATCAACAACCTCGCCGCCGTGCCGTCGATCGTCTTCGGGCTGCTCGGTCTTGCGGTGTTCATCAATTTCCTTGGCCTGCCACGATCGGCATCCTTCGTCGGCGGCCTGGTGCTGACGCTGATGACGCTGCCGACGATCATCATCGCGACGCGTGCGGCACTCGCCGCCGTGCCGCCGTCGATCCGTTCGGCGGCCCTTGGCCTTGGTGCTTCGAAGATGCAGATGGTGTTCCATCACATCCTGCCGCTGGCAGCCCCCGGCATCCTGACCGGCACGATCATTGGGCTGGCCCGCGCGCTCGGCGAGACGGCGCCGCTTCTGCTGATTGGCATGGTCGCCTTCGTCGCCGACTATCCCACGACGCCATTCGATCCGGCGACGGCCTTGCCGGTGCAGATTTACATGTGGGCGAACGAGGCCGAACGCGCCTTTGTCGAGCGCATGTCGGGCGCCATCATCATCCTTCTGATCTTCCTCATGGCCATGAACATCGTCGCTATCGTCCTGCGCCGCCGCTTCGAGCGCCGCTGGTAGGGCATGGACAAGGAGTATCCTGCTATGAACATCATGACCGAGAAAAAACTCGAAGACGCGGTAAATGCCGAGATGAACAGACCCAACGAAATCATCAAGATGCGCGGCGACCAGGTCACTGTGCACTATGGCGACAAGCAGGCGCTGTTCGGGGTCAATCTCGACGTCCGCCAGAACCAGGTGACGGCGCTGATCGGCCCTTCGGGCTGTGGCAAGTCGACCTTCCTGCGTTGCCTCAACCGCATGAACGACACGATCGACGCAGCGCGTGTCGGCGGCAAGATCACGCTCGACAACGAGGATATCTACGATCCCAAGATCGACGTGGTCGAACTGCGCGCGCGTGTCGGCATGGTGTTCCAGAAGCCGAACCCGTTCCCCAAGTCGATCTACGAAAACGTCGCTTACGGCCCGCGCATCCATGGCCTGGCCAAGAACAAGGCCGAGCTCGACGTGATCGTCGAGAAGAGCCTGCAGAAGGCGGCTCTGTGGAACGAGGCCAAGGACCGTCTCAACGAGCCGGGCACCGGCCTGTCGGGCGGCCAGCAGCAGCGCTTGTGCATCGCGCGCGCCATTGCGGTGTCGCCCGAAGTGATCCTGATGGACGAGCCGTGCTCGGCACTCGATCCGATCGCTACCGCGAAGGTGGAGGAGCTGATCGACGAGCTGCGCGAGAACTACACGATCGTGATCGTGACGCACTCGATGCAGCAGGCGGCACGCGTGTCGCAGCGCACCGCGATGTTCCACCTCGGCTATCTCGTCGAGGAAGGCGCTACCGACAAGATGTTCACCAACCCCGACGACAAGCGGACGCAGGACTACATCACCGGCCGCTTCGGCTGAGTGGACGTTTTCGCCGCCGTATACGAGACGAGGAATAAATCATGGGCGAACATACAGTCCGGTCCTTCGACGAAGAACTCCAGCATGTCGACCAGCTCATCCGTGACATGGGCGATCTCGGCGGCTCGATGGTTGCCGGTGCCATCCGCGCGCTGTTGTCGTCCGACCAGGCGCTGGCGCAAAGCGTTGTCGCCGACGACACGATCATGGACGCCAAGCAGCGCGAACTCGACAACAGCGCCATCACGCTGATCGCCAAGCGCCAGCCGATGGCACAGGACCTGCGTGCCGTGGTTGGCGCCATCCGTATGGCGGGGGATCTCGAACGCATCGGCGACCTCGCCAAGAACATCGCCAAGCGTGTCGGCGCTGTCGGCCAGTCGCCGACGCCACGCAATCTTTCGCATTCGATCGATGCCATGGCACAGCTGGTGCTCGACCAGGTGCGGGGCGTCGTTGATCTCTATGTCGCGCGCCAGGCCGAGGGCCTGAAGAACCTGCGCGCCGACGACCAGAAGATCGACATCCAGTACAACGCGGTGTTCCGCGAGCTCCTGACCTACATGATGGAAGATCCGCGCAACATCACTGCCTGCACGCATCTGCTGTTCTGCGCCAAGAACCTGGAGCGCATTGGCGACCATGTCACCAATATCGCCGAGAACGCGTATTTCGTGGTGACCGGCACGCAGCTGCCGCTCCACCGGCCGAAGGTTGAAGAAACCACATCGCCGGTTTCGGCCACCTGAACTCCAACATGAAGGACTGCCGATGATCGCCCCCAAGATCATGGTCGTCGAGGACGAAGAGCCGCTGGGCGTGCTGCTTCGCTACAACCTCGAGTCCGAAGGCTACCAGGTCGAGGTCGTCACGCGTGGCGACGAGGCCGAAATACGGCTTCAGGAAAACGTGCCCGACCTTTTGGTGCTCGACTGGATGGTGCCGGCACTCTCCGGCATCGAGCTGTGCCGCAGGCTTCGGATGCGGCCCGACACCGAACGGCTGCCGATCATCATGCTGACGGCGCGTGGCGAAGAGAGCGACCGCGTGCGCGGGCTGTCGACTGGTGCCGACGACTATCTGGTCAAGCCGTTCTCGACGCCCGAGTTCATGGCACGGGTCAAGGCGTTGCTGCGCCGGGCCAAGCCCGAAGTGCTGTCTTCGATCCTCAAGGTCGGCGACATCATGCTCGACCGCGAGTCGCACCGGGTCTACCGCAAGAAGAGCGAGATCAAGCTCGGGCCAACCGAATTCCGGCTGCTGGAGTTCATGATGCGGCATCCCGGCCGGGTGTTTTCGCGCAGCCAGTTGCTCGACAATGTCTGGGGCGAGACGATCTACATCGACGAACGTACCGTCGACGTCCATGTCGGGCGCTTGCGTAAGGCAGTCAATACCGGCCGCATGCCCGACGTGATCCGCACCATCCGCGGCGCCGGCTACGCCATCCGCGAGGATTAGCGCCGCTGTTCCGTTCTTGCCGCAAGCGGCGAGCGCACCAGTGGCTGCGGCCAGCAGCAGATCAGGCCAATCGGCAGCGTGCCGCCATCGACGCCGAGCTCTACGCACTGCTGACCGCCCGGTCTGCGTGGTGGCGCTCAATCATGAAGATCGCCTGCGCCGCGAAGCTTTGGCGTCGGTCTGATGTAAACAACCTTCTGGTGATTGGAGTGTTGTTCTGCAAGAGCTCCGTCACATCCATTCTTTTGATGGACAACTTCTTCAAGAATGGCAGTTAAAGTTCCGACGATGACACTTTCGTGATCTCGGTGATACCAAAAATTGTCTGTTTTCATGCTAGTTGGCGCTCCGTGCGCAACTTTGTCTCGGTAATTGTTCTGGTGCTGATCACCATCCTCTACGGACTGCCCCTCGATCGGGCAGCGGCCGTAGGCATGAACATTGGCGAGCTGCCGGGCGTAACCTTGCAGGCTGAAGTTACAGCCGGATCCGATGGGTGTTTGCCATCCCCGGAGCGCTGTGTCGGTGAGTCCTCTGACGACCGCTTCGCCAGCACACACTGCCTGGGCGACTGCCCTGCCTGGCAGGCCCGCGTCGAGCTTCCCGCACCGACCCGCGCAGCGCTTTTGAAGCTGCTTCCAGATCCCATGCCGCGTCGCTTGGTGATCGCATCGCTCCTTCGGCCTCCGATCGCTGCCTGATTTCCGACCGTTCGGCCTTTGGCTGCCACCGTCCGGCTCGCACGCCAGCCCGCTCGGCGCCAATGCGCTTTTCTCGCGGCAACCGCGACATGACGCGTGCCCGCACGCATGAGCCGTCACCGGCCGGCGGATCGGTGCCGAACGGCCACATTCGCATGAACAACGACAGCGTCATCAACTTCCATGACTGCGTGTCGCTCGAAGTACAGGAAATGGTTCCAGGAGACTGCAAATGACTACGGGCACTTTCGAAACGAACGCCGCGGACTCCGCGCCCTTGCCCGGAGACGGCTCGGCACTGAGCCGCCGGCATTTTCTCAGCGGCGTAGCCGCGCTGGGAACGCTTGCGGTGTCCGGCTGCGTCAGCACCCAACAAGCGGCCGTGCCGGCCGCAAACGCACCGGTCAAAAAGGCGCCGCCGGTCGTCGACAGCAATGCCCTTGCGATGTACGGCCCGCTTCCGAACGAGCGGTTCCCAATCGCCGCAATCGACCTGACCAAGGTACCGAGCCGTTTCTATCGGCAGCAGGTCGACTATGCCACCGAAGAACCGGTCGGAACGCTCGTCGTCGACACGGACAACTTCTACCTCTACCTCGTCCAGCCAGGCGGGAAGGCCATGCGCTACGGGGTTGGACTTGGCCGGGCCGGTTTTACCTGGGCGGGAAGGGGCCGTATCGGTTGGAAGCAGGAATGGCCGAAATGGACGCCTCCAAACGAGATGATCGCGCGTCAGCCAGATCTCGCCCAGTGGAGCGCCGACAGGGGCGGCATGCCGCCAGGCCTTACAAATCCGCTGGGATCGCGGGCGCTCTACGTCTTCCAGGGCAAGGTCGACACGCTTTATCGCGTTCACGGAACGCCCGAATACTGGACCGTCGGAAAGGCGGTTTCGAGCGGCGGCGTTCGCCTCATGAACCAGGACATCATAGACCTGTATGAACGGGTGCCGAGCCAGTCTCCCATCCTCGTGCTGGGCGATCCGACCCAACCCCATTCGCACGAGGTCGCCAGCGACAGTGCTCGGCAAGCCGCCGGCTGATGTAACGGTCGCGCAGCAGGTTCTCGCCGGGCGGTTTGCGAAGCGCCGCCCGGCCAACCGTCATGGTTCCGTTGGAGGAATAAGCGATGCAGGGTGAACACACACTTTCCGGTCTGCGCGGAACCGCTGCCGGCTGGCATGGCCGCGACGTTCTCAAGGGGGTGGCCGTGGCTATCCTGAGCTTCGCAGCGCTGGGCACCGTTTCGGCGCTCTGGGACAATCCGCTCTTCATTCGGATGACCCCCGTTGGGAGCTGGGAACTGCCCGCCCTGGCGGTCCTGTCGGCGCTTTCGGGGCTGTACGTCGCCGTGCGGCGCCCCTTCTGTTCGGCCCGCCGCGCGGGTGCCGGCGGCGTCGCGGACTTCATCGGCATCGCATGCCCGACGTGCAACAAGCTCCTCATGCTCCTGTTCGGGGGCGAATTGCTGATGACCTGGTTCGACCCGATCCGGCCATTGATTGCGGCGCTGGGAATTGTGCTTCTCGCTGTCGCTTCATGGCACGAAATGCGAGCTTGCCGCGCAGACAATGCAGACGCCACGCAAATGGAGTATCCGAAGTGACCGGTATCCCCGCGGCGCGCGCACACGCCGACCGGCTCGTTCCACTTGCCTGGCGCCGGATGCTGCTGCGCCATTTCGCGGTCATCGGCCTTTCGGCGGCGCTGGTCTACGCGTTCGCCCTCGTGCACGCCCAGTGGAGCCCGATGCACAGGTGGAACCGCGCATTCGCGGACGCATCGCTGGCGATGCTGGTGATCACCATGTCGATCGGACCCGGCTCGCGTCTATGGCCGCTCTTGCTGCGGATAGTGGCCTATCGGCGCGAGACCGGTATCCATGCGACGCTTTTGGCGGCCGTGCACACGGCCATCATACTCAGCGGCTGGGTCGAGTGGGATTTTGCGCGGCTGTTCGGCTTCGAAATCATCCCGCAGACGGGCGAGTATGTGATGTTCCAGCATGGCTTCGGGCTTGCCAACGTGATCGGCATTGGCGCGCTGACCTATGCGCTCGCGCTCATGGCCACCTCGAACGATCGGTCGATCCAGCTGCTCGGTTCCTCGGTCTGGAAGTTCCTGCAGAACGGCGCGACGGTGCTGTGGGGGCTTGTTGTGCTGCACACGGCCTATTTCCTGTTCATGCACTTCCTGAGCTTCCATCGCCCGCCGCCCGCGCCGAACCCTCTGCAATGGCCGTTCGTGGCGGCGGTGCTATCGGTGCTGGTGCTGCGCGCCGCGTCCTTCCTTTCGACTTGGAGCAAGAAGAGGAAAAGTGCCCGGTGATGGCCTTCGACGGTTAGGCGAAATCGGCCCCGGCAAGGCGAGGGGCCGTGCCGGCGGCGAAGATCTCCTGATCGACGTACAGCAGGGCGCGCATTAGGCAGCCCAGGCGGATGAGCGGGACTTCGTTCGGCTCGGTGTCGAAGGAGATCGCCTTGGAATGCAGCCCACCTGCCGTCTTGGCGATGGCCGCGCGGACATGCGGCTCCATCAGGTCGAAGGCGGTGGCACCCACGCCGACAAAGGCGAGTGGTGCGGGATCGATCAGCGCGAACATCGAACCCAGGCCGAAGCCGATGGCCTCACCGGCCTTGCGGAACGCTTCGCGCTCGGGGCCGTCATGGTCGCGGGCGGCGTCGGCGAGGGCCGTGATGTCCTCGTCGGAGAGATCGGCGAGCGGCTCGGCATTCTCGTCGCCCAAACGGGCATTGCGCCATATGGCGTAGTTGCCGGCATAGGCTTCGACGCAGCCGCGCCGGCCACAGCGGCAGAGCGCGCCATCGGGGCGGTGGATCATGTGGCCGAATTCGCCCCCTGACGAATGCGTGCCGGTGAACAGCTCGCCCTTCAGCACCAGTCCCATGCCGATGCCGTGTGAAAGCAGGATGGCGATGAAGTCGTCGCGGTAGCGGACCGGGTCGCGCCAGCGCAAAGCCTCGGCGATCATGTTGCAGTCGTTTTCGACCGTCACCGGCACGCCGAACTCCTGTTCGAGCCGGTCGGCGAAGGGAATGTCGTCATGCGGCGTGATCGGCGACCATAGCAGCTTGCGCGAGCCCGAATCGGTGATGCCCTGGACCGCGAGCGCGATGCGCAGCACCGGGCCGTAGGTTGTTTCGATGCGATCCATCAGGCCCCGGATCATGGTGACGCATTCGTCGATCAGGGCGTGCTCCGGCATGCGCTGGGTGACGAGACGGCGGCTATCTTCGACGATGGTGTTGCCGGCATAGTCGATGATGGCGGCCGACAGGCTGTTGAGGGAAAGCACGACAGCGACGATTGACGCTGCCTTTGGGTCGACGGCAAGGGCGACCTGCGGCCGGCCGCGCTTCATGGCTACTTGTTCATTGCCCTTGGCTTCGGCGAGGATGCCTTCGGCGATGAGGTCGGAGGATATCGTCGATATTGTGGAGTGGCTGAGGCCGGTCGTGGCGGCAATTTCGGTGCGCGAAGGCTGGCTGGCGCGACGAACCGCTGATATGACCATGGCGCGGTTGCGTCGCCTCAGATCGTCGTGACGTATGCCGACCGACATGTGCTCGTCTTCCTCCCGGCGAAGCGCTGCCCTTCTTATGCGGCAGTCCCTAGCGCCAACTAATTGTGACAGAGCCGAAGCCAAAAGTCTTTATTTATTTCGAGCTCCGAAAAAATTAGAGAGGCCTTGCGAAACCATGTTGACAGCGGCTGGCCGTTGAGTCAGTATTTTTTCGAGGCTCGAAAAAAAGAGCTTCTCCAAGGGCTATCGCGAAGTAGGCGCGCCCATTGGGCGCAGGGAGGAAATCATGAAAAAGTTTACCACCGCCATCCTGGCGGGTGTTGCCATGACTCTGTCGCTTTCGGCAGTGGCTTCGGCAAAGGACAAGGTCATCGGCGTGTCGTGGTCGAACTTCCAGGAAGAACGCTGGAAGACCGACGAAGCTGCGATGAAGGCCGCCATCGAGGCCGCTGGTGACAAGTACATCTCGGCTGACGCACAGTCGTCGCCCGCAAAGCAACTCACCGACGTCGAAAGCCTGATCTCGCAGGGCGCCAACGCCTTGATCATCCTGGCGCAGGACGCATCGGCTATCGGGCCGGCTGTCGACAAGGCGGTTGCGGAAGGCATTCCGGTCGTCGGCTATGACCGTCTGATCGAAAACAAGGACGCCTTCTACCTGACCTTCGACAACAAGGAAGTCGGTCGCATGCAGGCCAAGGGCGTGTTTGCCGCCAAGCCTGAAGGCAACTATGTCTTCATCAAGGGCTCGGGTGCTGATCCGAACGCCGACTTCCTGTTTGCTGGGCAGATGGAAGTGCTCAAGGAAGCCGTCGACGCCGGCAAGATCAAGAATGTCGGCGAGGCCTATACTGACGGCTGGCTGCCCGCCAACGCTCAGAAGAACATGGAGCAGTTCCTGACCGCCAACGACAACAAGATCGACGCGGTCGTGGCTTCCAACGATGGCACTGCAGGCGGTGCGATCGCAGCACTTCAGGCGCAGGGCCTTGCCGGCTCGGTGCCGGTATCGGGCCAGGACGGCGACCATGCCGCGCTGAACCGCATCGCGCTTGGCACGCAGACGGTTTCTGTCTGGAAGGACGCGCGCGAACTCGGCAAGAACGCGGCTGAAATCGCCTCGCAGCTCGCCGATGGCAAGAAGATGGAAGAGATCGCCAACGTCGCCAAGTTCAAGACGCCGGGCGGCCTGGAGCTGAACTCTGTCTTCCTGACCCCGGTTCCGATCACCAAGGACAACCTCAACCTCGTCATCGACGCCGGCTGGGTTGGCAAGGACGTGGTCTGCCAGGGTGTGGCTGCCGGTTCAGTTGCTGCCTGCAACTAAGACCGGTTCGATCCGATCGGGAAACGCCGCGGCTTGTCCGCGGCGTTTTTCAAAAGCGCCCGCTTCATGACATGGTGGATTGCTCCTATCATGCGCACACCGGCTGCCGCGAAGACGGCCATCCGGTTGGGAGGTAACAATGGCAGATACGACTTCCAACGCGCCGGCTGACCGAGCGCGAACGACCGAGCTCAGCCCAATCGGGCGTTTTCTCAAGGCGACCGAGATCGATACGCGAATGCTCGGCATGGTCGGCGCGCTGCTGCTGATCTGGGTCGGACTGCAGGTGATTTCGAGCCTGCGCCTCGGCGTCAACCCGTTCGATTTCGATAGCCGCACCTTCATGACCGCCCGCAACCTGTGGAACCTATCGGTGCAGGCGTCCGCCGTGGCGATCATGGCGACCGGCATGGTGCTGGTCATCGTCATGCGCAACATCGACCTGTCCGTCGGCTCGGCCGAAGGCCTGATCGGCATGGTGATGGGCTTCGCCCAGGTGCATTTCCTGATCAAGGCCGTAGGCCTGGAGCTCGGCAATCCTTGGATCTGGGCACTGGCGCTCGCCATAGGCATCGCACTCGGCTTGATGATCGGCGCGCTGCAAGGTTTCGTCATCGCCTACATGGAGGTTCCCGCCTTCATCGTGACGCTGGGCGGATTGCTGATCTGGCGCGGAGCAGCCTGGTGGGTCACGTCAGGCCAGACGATCGCGCCGCTCGATGCGACCTTCCAGCTCATGGGCGGTGGTCCGCAAGGCGCCATAGGAGCCACGTGGAGCTGGATCGTCGGCCTTGTCGCATGCCTGGCCGTGGTGTTCCTGCTGCTGCGTGGCCGCCAGCAACGCAAGCGCTTCAAGTTCCCGCTGCGGCCGGTCTGGGCCGAGGCATTTCTCGGCGCTGTCACCTGCGGGGTCATCCTTGGTGCGATCTGGATCGCCAATTCCTACCCCTGGCCGATCGGCATCGTGCGTCGCTACGCCGAGGCCAACGGCATCACCATCCCCGAAGGCGGGCTGTTCATCGCCCATGGCATTGCCATTCCCGTCCTGATCGCGGTGGCCGTGGGCATCGTCATGACCTTTGTCACCAACCGCACACGCTTCGGCCGCTATGTCTTCGCCATCGGCGGCAACCCCGAAGCAGCAAGCCTTGCCGGCATCAACACGCGCTGGATCACCATGAAGGTGTTCATGATCATGGGCGTGCTGGCGGCGATCAGCGCGGCAGTCTCCAGTGCCCGCCTGAACTCGGCAACCAACTCGCTCGGCACCCTGGACGAGCTTCTTGTCATCGCTGCAGCGGTCATCGGCGGCACCTCGCTCGCCGGTGGGGCCGGCACGGTTGCGGGTGCCATGCTGGGCGCTCTCCTGATGCAGTCGCTCCAGTCGGGCATGGTGCTGCTCAACATCGACACGCCGCTGCAGAACATCGTCGTCGGCTTGGTGCTGGTCGTGGCCGTCTGGCTCGACACGCTCTACCGCAAGCGCGTCTAACGAAATTCGGGAGACAAGATCATGGAACAGACCCGTATCCCGCTCGTCGACCTCAAGAACATCTCCATCGCCTTCGGCGGCATCCGCGCCGTCGACGATGCCTCGGTCGATCTTTATCCCGGCGAAGTGGTGGCACTGCTCGGCCACAATGGTGCTGGCAAGTCGACGCTGATCAAGATCCTGTCTGGCGCCTACAAGCGCGATAGCGGCACGATCTTCGTCAATGGCTCCGAGGCGCAGATCGGCAACCCGCGCGATGCCAAGAAGTACGGCATCGAGACGATCTACCAGACGCTGGCTTTGGCCGACAATGTCGATGCCGCCGCCAATTTGTTCCTCGGGCGCGAGATCATGACCGCCTATGGCACGTTGGACGACGTCGCCATGGAGGCCGAGGCGCGCAAGGTGATGGGCCGGCTCAACCCGCGCTTCCAGCGCTTCAAGGAGCCGGTCAGCAAGCTGTCGGGTGGGCAGCGCCAGTCGGTCGCGATCGCGCGCGCCATCTTGTTCAACGCGCGCATCCTGATCATGGATGAACCGACGGCGGCCCTTGGGCCCCAGGAGACGGCGCAGGTCGGCGAACTGGTCAAGCAGCTCAAGGCCGACGGCATTGGCATCTTCCTGATCAGCCATGACATCCATGATGTCTTCGACCTCGCCGACCGCGTCTGCGTGATGAAGAACGGCCAGGTGGTGGGCACGGCGCGCACCCAGGACGTGACCAAGGACGAGGTGCTCGGCATGATCATTCTTGGCAAATGCCCGCCCGGAGCTGTCCCAGGACCTGGAGCGATGCAGATCGCTGCCTGACCCGGCTTTGCCGGCTTATGAAACTGGCTTAGAGATGATCGCGAAAAGCAGTTCCCACTTTTCGCGATCATGCGTTAATGGGTAAAGGGTGACGCGAGCCAGCCAGAAT
>NZ_JBFUKO010000078.1:0-14940 GCF_056400805.1 Aminobacter sp. P4_H6_2 | reverse complement strand
GCATTGGTGCCTGTGACGGTCACATTCGCGATGGCGAGCGAACCGCCATTGACGGCAAACAGGCCTGTGCCTCCCGCCTGTCCCGCCACCCCGACAGCGTTGAAGTTGATCGTCAGGCCGCTGCCGATCGTGCCGAGCGCAACGGTGGTGTTGTCCACGCCAATACCCACGCTGCTGGTTCCATTCATCTGCAGCGTCGACCCTGGCAACAGCGTCACCTGGCCACCGTCATGCACATAGATCCCCATCGCGCCCCGGCCGTTCATGGTCACCGGGATGAGCACGTCGGGGACGACGCGGCTGTTGGCGCCCGAAGCCCCGAGCCCGACGGAATTAAAGGCTGCCGTCGTGATGCTCGTGCCGGCATGCAGCAAGATCGTGCCGCCGCTCTCGGCGATGGCGCCGTGGCCGGCCGAAATGGTCGAGCCGGCGGTGGCCGTGTTGTTGACGACCGTGGTGCTGGCATTGATCGTGCCGCCGATCGCGGCAAGCGCCGCGCCGACGCCGGTCGTTGTAATAGACGTGCCATTAAGGGTAACGTGCTCGCAGCCCCGTTGGCAAGCACGGCGTGGCCGCCCACCGTCTGGATGCTCAGGCCGCCGTTCGGCACGCTGATCGTGCCGCCATTGGCCTGCAACGCATTGCCGTTGACGACCTGGAAAACAATCAAGCCGGGAGACGCTCCCGCCGAGCTGTCGATGACCAGCGTCCCGCCTGTGACGTTGCTCGCATTGGTGGCGCCGGCCGTCGAAACGGTGGTGTTGCCGACCACGGTGGTGGTCCCGGCAGGGACGTTCACGGTAGTGGTTACCGTGCCCGGTCCGACTGTCTGCGCATCTGCCGAACCAAGCGTCGAAAGCATAATGCCTAGCGCTGAAGTGATTGCGACCAGCGAAGAGGTCGCGAACAGACTTTGAACTATTGCGCTGGAAGGTTTTGCAGAGTGTTGCCGAGACCGAGGTCGGGGCAAAACCATAGGGCTCACGGAACACCTCCGTTAACGMCCCAACAGCCCACATCAGCGTGCGCGTATATTCGGCCTCACGCAAGTATTCGGGCGTGAGGGATTTCATATTCATGGACGGATGTTGCTTTTAGGCACTTGCTAACAAGTGCTAGCCAATCTCGTCGCGGCGGAAAGTCGGCGCAATTCTGATCTCCCTAGGGCGAACGTCGCTTCGGATCGGGTAGCCCGAGAGGCCTGGCCCGGCACGAGAGGCGGTAGAGTCCGCCCCTTCTCCAGATAACAATCCACGTCGGTCCAATGTCGAAAGCCCTCAGTGCACTGGCAGCCTGTTGCGAGCCGATCCGCATGCGGACACGCTATGCGCTGCCGAGGCGGCTATGCCACAGGGAGCCAATTCTAAATTTGATTTAAATAAATTGAGAATGTTAGAGAAAGCAATATATGGTGACATCGGCCGTGCCCGCCGGCGTTCCAGGCGAGGAACGCCAACAGGGCTGAGAACGATGCAATGCCCACCTATTCTGTGGGGCCGGAGCAGAACGGCGTCCTTTGTGCTGATGACAGGATCGCATCACTCCATGTCTGGCACTTCGCCGTGCTGGTATAGAATCTTCGGCTCGCCATATTCGCCAATGGCCGGATTTACCTCGCGAACCCAAGCGATAACTCCGATGTGATGGTCCTCGATCATCTTGGCGAACCGGACCGCTGSTTCGCCGCTTTGCATTTCCCGTGGCTCAAATGCCCAACAAAGCTCGCTGTCGTCGTCGCGGTCAAAGGCGGCGACCACAATCAGCTTGTCGGGTGGCGGGCGGTCCTGCATGCGGCGCTCCAACTTGGCCGGCGCCTCCCGGCTGAGTCTTCCAAAGTTGCGCCGGCCTGCGGACAGACTGCCGCCGCGTGGAAATATTATCAGTGTGCCGATGTTGGCTCAAGGATTGGCTTAGCTCTCTGCCGACTGCTTTTGACCGCAATTTCGGACCTTCGCGACGAAGATCGTCGATCTCAAGAGCAGACCGTACGCTCAGGTCGAGCCTGTTGGTCGAGCGACGATCTGTGCGGGATCCTACTGTTCTGGAAGGTAGAGGATGGACCACTTTGTGAATGCTGATGCTCATAGCGACGTACGGCCGTGTCGCTTACTCTCAGCAGCTCAAGTCAAAAAGGCCAGGTCGTGAGTTCAAATCGAGACGACTTCTCTGAGGCAACAAATGGGGCTCTCGCTGGCCGTGCAGGGCATCGATCTGCAAGACGCCGACGATTGGGCCAAGCGATGAGTCGCCTGTTGCGTTCATGAATGTCGGCATCGCGTCCCACATCGCTGCAGCAGCGCCGGGACAGAGCGCGAGACGATACGATCCTTCGCTTGGGAACGCGTGTCGAGACCGAGGTCGGGCTGATCGCCATCGGGCTCGTCCGCTGTTTCGACGCGCAGTCGCCGCTGTCCCGATACGCTCTACTGAGTGAAATCGGCCTCGCCCGACTCCTTGCAGAAGCGCCAGAAGTCGCGCCGGAAGGGGCAGCGTGGAGTAAGGGCAGCGTTCAGGATGGTGTTAACCTCGACATCTAGCCGTTGCGACCGCTATTTGCTGGAACCCTCACCTCTGGCATCGCACCGATCAGCATGCGGGCATATTCGCTTGTCGGGGAGTCGAAGATGTCGGCGCAATCGCCTTGTTCGACGATTTCACCGCGGTTGATCAGCGCCACGCGATCGCAGAGATAACGCACCACCGCCAGGTCGTGGCTGATGAAGAAATAGGTCAGGCCGAGGCGATCCTGTAACTCGCACAGGAGATTGAGAACCTGCGCCTGCACCGAGACATCGAGCGCAGAGGTCGGCTCGTCCAGAAGAAGCAGCTCCGGCCCGGAGGCCAGTGCACGCGCGATGCAGATGCGTTGGCGTTGGCCGCCGGAGAACTCGTGCGGATAGCGATGCAGGTGCTGCGAGCCCATGCCTACAAGCGAGAGCAGCTCGGCAGCCCGGTCGCTGCGTTGTCTGTTTGTCAGGCCCAAAGTTTCGTGGTGGATCACCAATGGCTCAATCACGATGTCGTATACCGACATGCGCGGATTGAGCGAGGCATAGGGATCCTGGAAGACGATCTGGACGCGCGCGCGCAACCGACGCAGCTCGGCATCTGACAATTTCCCGAGGTCCTGGCCTTGCACACGGATACTGCCCGAGGTGGGCGTCTCCAGATGCAGGATGGAGCGGGTGAGGGTCGTCTTGCCCGAACCACTTTCGCCCACAAGGCCAAAGCTCTCGCCCTTGCGTACGCTGAGCGATACGTTCTTCAGCGCCTGGACCTCTGGCGATGTGCCGAAGATGCCGCGACGCCCTGGGTAGATTTTCGAGACGTTGTCGATCTCAAGCATGATCTCAGTCATGGACGAGCGCCTCCATTTCATTCACGCGAATACAGGCGGCAGCATGGCTGTCGCCAACCGTCACTGGTGCCGGCGTGGCTGCGGTGCACGCGGGCAGGGCGAACTGGCAGCGCGGCGCAAAACGGCAGCCCGGCGGCGGCGTGAGCAGGTTCGGCACTGACCCCGCMAGCCCGCGAAGCTCACCGCGCTTGGTTTCCCGGGTCGGGATCGCTGACATCAGGGCGCGCGTGTAGGGATGGACCGGATTGCCGATCACTGCTGCTACCGGACCGCTTTCGACGATGTTTCCCGCATACATGACAGCAACATGGCTGCATGTTTGGGCGACGACGCCGAGATTATGGGTGATCAACACCACACCCATGTTGAAATCTTTGACGCTGTTTTTGATGAGCTCGAGGATCTGGGCCTGGACCGATACGTCGAGTGCCGTCGTCGGCTCGTCGGCGATGAGAAGATCCGGGCGTCCGATCAGCGCCATGGCAATCAGGACGCGCTGGCGCATGCCGCCGGAAAACTGATGCGGATAGCTGTCGAGCCGCGCCTGCGCATTGGGGATTCCGACGCGAGCCAGCATTTCCCCGGCCATCTTGCGTGCAGCGAGGCGGCGTGCGCGCCGCCCGGCATTGGGCGGGCAACCAATCACTTCAGGATCGCGCTCGGCTGCGGCGAGCGCCACGTCGACGAGCTGCTCGCCTATGCGGAAGGCCGGATTGAGGTTTGTCGTCGGGTCCTGGAAGATCATGCCGATACGCTTGCCTCGCAAGCGCTGCATCTGGGCCGGGCTGAGCTTGAGCAGGTCCTGGCCTTCCAGCAGGATCTCGCCCGCTGAATAGTGCGCAGGCGGCGTTGGCTGCAGGCGCGAGACCGACAGGCCAGTCAGCGACTTGCCGCAGCCGCTTTCTCCGACGAGCCCCCAGATCTCGCCCCGGTTCACGGTGAGATTGATCCCGTTCAGCACATGTGCCCGGCCATCGAAGCTGGACATCCTGAGGTGCAGGTCGCGGATCGCAAGGAGAGGTTGGGTCATCTCAGCGCCTCGCCTTCGGATCGAGGATGTCGCGCAGGCCGTCACCCAAAAGATTGAAGCCGAACACCGCCAAAAACATTGCCATGCCAGGCGCCATGGCCGTCCACCAGTAGTCGGGCATGTATGAGCGCGACACTGAAAGCAGGGTGCCCCATTCAGGTGTTGGCGGTCGAACGCCGATACCGATGAAGCCGAGGCCTGCCACGGTAAGGATGGCAAAGCCCATGTCGAGCGACATCTTGACGATGATTGGCGAGACGACGTTGGGCAAGATATGACGGAAGAGGATGCGTTTCGGTGTGGCACCGAGCGCGCGGGCTGCCGTCACATAGACTTCTTCGCGCGCTGCGAGCACCTCGCCGCGCACCAGTCGCGCATAGCCGGGCCACCATGACAGGGCGATGGCGATGACCATGTTGCCGAAGCCCGAGCCAAGGGCTGCGGCAATCGCCATGGCGAGGATCAGCCCGGGAATGGTCAAGGTGAGGTCGGTCAGCCGCATCAGCACTTCGTCGACCCAGCCGCGGGCGAAGCCAGCAACGGCGCCCACCAGCGTGCCGATTACCGAGCCGATGAGCACGACACCGAAGCCGGCGAGTACAGAAACGGTAGTGCCGGCCATGACGAGCGAAAGCACGTCCTGGCCAAGCTCGTTGGTGCCGAAGGGATGGGCCGCTGACGGTGCCAGGAACCGGGAAGCGGTGTCGACACTGCCCGTAACATGGTTGGGGTAGGGGGCGAGCGCCGTGCCAAAGACGGTGAAGAAGATCACCACCGCGACAATGACCGCACCAAGCATCGACAGCTTGCTCTGGGAAAAGCGGAACAGAGCGCGGCGCAGCCTGTCGCGGCGCGGCGTGGCGATGTCGTCCGCTGTGTTCAGCTCGGTCGTGGTCATGAATAGCGGACCTTGGGGTTGATGACGCCGTAGAGCAAGTCGATGACAAGGTTGGCGAAGACGAAGAGGAGGCCGATGACCAGTGCAACGCCGATGACCGGCATCATGTCCTGCGAAATGATGGCTTTGGTTGCGTAGAGGCCAAGACCCGGCCAGTCGAACACGGTTTCAACCAGTACGGTGCCGCCGAGCAGCCAGCCGAAATAGAGGCCGATCACCGTCAACGTGGCCGAGACAGCGTTTCGGGCGACGTATTTGGTGATGATCTTTGTAGATGGCAGACCGAGCGCACGCGCGGTCATCACATAGTCCTGCTGCATCACCTCGATCGTCGAGGCGCGCATCATGCGCATGATCGTGGCGAGCGGAGAAAGCGACATGGCTATGGCAGGCAACGCCAGATGGCGGAGCGACATGAAGAAGGTATTCCAGTTGCCTGCGATCAATGAATCGATGGTCAGGAAGCCGGTGACGAAGCGCGGCGGGATGACGACGATCGGCAGGCGGCCACCGAGCGGCAGCCACATCAACCACATGGCAAAGCAGAGCTGCAGAAGCAGGCCGAGGAAGAAGCGCGGCATCGAAATCGCGCCGATGGCGCCTACCTGGGCGAGATAATCCGGCCAGCGGTTGCGCCAAACGGCAGTCACGAGGCCGAGCGGGATGCCGACCGCGACCGCGATGAACATCGCCGCGAACACCAGTTCGAGGGTGGCGGGAAGGTAGGCCTTAATATCGGCAGCGACGGGACGGCGCGTGAGGAGCGACGTCCCGAGGTCGCCATGAACCAGCCCGGAGACATAGGTGCCGTACTGCACCCAGATCGGCTTATCCAGGCCGTACTCCACGGCAAGTGCTGCGATTTCGGCCTGCGTTGCGTTCGGACCTGCGGCGAGCGCCACCGGATCGCCCGGCAGAAGGCGTGCGATGGCGAACATGATGATCGTCAGTCCGACGATGACCGGTATGAGCAGCAGAAGCCGCCGCAGGATGAAATGCAGCATTGCCGATGTCCTTTGGTTGGAGCTTTGGCGGGCCCGGAGGCCCGCCAAATGTTCGAMTTAGCCGAGCGACAGGCCCCAGGCCTCGATGGCGTTGGAGGCCACTGGGGTGAAGTGGTAGTCCTTCACCGTGTCGCGCATGGCGAGCTTGCGACGCTCCAGCACGCCGAAGACGTCGGGGGCGTCCTCGACGACCTTCTTCTGGAATTCGCCGTAAATGGCGACGCGCTTGGCCTGGTCGATTTCCTTGCGGCCAGCCTCAATGAGAGCGTCGACTTCCGGGTTCTTGTAGACGGCGTTCTGCCAGGCGCCGTTGCGCGACGAATGGTAAGCCGCATAGGCGATATTATCAGGGTCGCCATAGTTCGCCGTCTGGTAAACGGGGAACAGGTCCGGGAAGGTTTCGGGCGACTTGCAGGCGGTGACCATGTCGGGCCAGTTCATCGGCACGATCTCGAGCTCGATGTTGAGCTGCTTGAGGCTGTCGAGCATGATGAGTGCCCAGCGACGCTGCTGCTCAAGACCCGAGACGTGGTACATCTTGAGCTTGAAGCCGCCTTCAGGCTTGGCCGACTTCGCCATGTATTCCTTGGCCTTGGCCAGATCAGTGCCATAGGCGACGAGATCAGGATTGAAGCCGAGGATGCCCTTGGGCAGCGGGCCGTTCATCGGGTCGGCGTAACCTGCCGCGTCCAGGATCGCCTGATAGTTCGTGGCATAGGAGATGGCC
Source organism: Aminobacter sp. P4_H6_2 (assembly GCF_056400805.1). Classification (NCBI taxonomy): domain Bacteria; kingdom Pseudomonadati; phylum Pseudomonadota; class Alphaproteobacteria; order Hyphomicrobiales; family Phyllobacteriaceae; genus Aminobacter; species Aminobacter sp. P4_H6_2. Next base: position 7,923 of record NZ_JBFUKO010000078.1, on the reverse strand, counting down.
TTGCGCAGGTTGATGTCGGCACAAGGTCCATGCTGCGTGTTCATCTTGATCGAGAAGGTGCGGTATTCCGGTTCGATGACTCTGACAACGCCTGGCGCGTCCTTCAGTGCGTCCATGTCTTCGCTGGTGAGGTCGGTGGCGATATGCGCTTCGCCGCGCTGGATCATCAGCCGCTGCGTAGCGGTCTCACGCACGATTTGCCAGATCACCCCTTCAAGATTGCCGCCGYCGGCCTGCCACGCTTCCGGCGCGCGGGCCAGCTGGTAAAGCGTGCCGACCTCGAAGCGGGCGACAGTGAACGGGCCTGAGCCGGCAGCGTTGGTCATGAGGTAGGTTTCGCCGGCGTCGCTACCGAGATTGGCCTCGACCACCGCCTTCTCGACGATGAAGATCCACGGCAGCACCTGCAGGAATGGTGCGAATGGCGTTGCTAGCTTGAACTTCACCGTTCCGGCGTCGACCGCCGATACGCCCTCGGCGGTGACGATGTCGCGGATCATCCACGAATTGCCCTTGGCAAGCTTCAGCGCACGGCCGAAGGAATAGACCACGTCGTCGGCGGTGACGGCATTGCCGGAATGGAACTTCGCGGCCTTGTTCAGAACGAATGTGTACTCTGTCCCGTCAGGGCTGACGGCCCAGCTCTCAGCGATCCCCGGCGTGGGTACGGGCGGATTGCCCGAGATACGCACGAGCGGGTCATAGACGTTGCGCAGGAAAAAGGACGCGGAATAGCCCGTCGCGGTGTGCGGGTCGAAATTGGGGATGTCCTGGCCGGCGGCGATGATCAGGACACCGCCCGACTGCGCAAGGAGCTGGCGGGGAAAAACAGTTGTAGCGAGGCCCACGCCGGCCAAGGCCAGCAGGCCACGCCGCGAGATGTTGAACTTGTTAAAGGCAGTCATTGCATTCCTCCTGTCGAATATGTGGTCGTCGTTGCAGGTGGGCGGCGCCAGTCGGCCGGGCGCCGCCGGAAATCGATGGGACGGTCAGGCCCAGGCCACGTTCTCCTGGGGTGCCACGGTTCCCGATGTTCCCGGTTCGTGGCGGTAGTTGAGCGCAACGTGATCGGGCGTGACGAAACCAAGCGCGAGGTCGCGGGAGATTGCAGCCGGGGCACGCTCGGCGGAGTTGCCGTAGCCGGAACCGCCGGCGAGCACGAGCTCGACTACCTGGTCGGTCCGGTGTAGCGAAACCAGCTCGCCCGTGCCGCAATCACGCAGCACGCTGCCGTCGGTGGACAGTACGCGTCCGCGGGCCCCGCCGCCGGCCTTGCCGCCGAACAGGCCGTCGATCGGATTGTCGACGCCTTCGGGATAGACGGACACCAGCATCTCCAGCCCGTCATCGTAACGCTTGCGGAAACGCACGACCTGGCCAAGTCCGCCGCGCATCTTGCCGGCACCGCCGGTGTCTGCAAGGAATGCCTTCTCCAGTACCAGGACCGGAACTCGGCTTTCCATCAGTTCGATAGACGTATTGGCTGCCGAGGTTGGCCAAAGAAGCGAGGAGTGGCCGTCGCCGCGCTCGGAGCCGCCCTGACCACCTCCGCAAAAGAGCATGTCCGAATAGAACTGCCCGTCCTTGGTCTGGCCATAGACATTGGCGGCCACGGCAAGTCCGGTAAACGACTGGACCATATCAGGCGAAGCCGATGCGAGCGCTGCGAAGATGTTCGGCGCGAGATACCAGCCAGTGCGCGTGCGCAGGTTCACCGCAGCCGGATAGGTCGGGTTCAGGATCGAGCCTTCGGGCGCGGTAACGATGAACGGGCGATAGCATCCGGCATTGCCGCGCACAGTCGGCGTGAGCATGCACTTCAACGGGTAGGTCGCATGGGCCGCCGTGTAGTTCAGCGTCGAGTTCAAGCCACCCTGCGGCAGTTGCGGCGGGGCACCGGCGAAATCGACGCTGATGCTGTCGCCTTCCACTTTCACCAGAACCGGGTAGCTGATCTTTTCGCCCAGCGGGTTGTTGGTGATGACCGAACGGTATTCACCGTCGGGCAGCGCAAGGATCGCGTCGCGCATGGCCTTTTCCGACAGCCCTTGGACGACTTCGGCGAGGGCGCCCAGATCATGCATCCCATAGTCGTGCATGAAGGCATCGAGCCGCTCCGCCCCGAGCTTGTTGGCTGCCACGAAGGAGAAGATGTCGCCCAGGACCTGCTCGCCGTTGCGGACGTTCTGCTGGATGAGCTGGATCAGTGTCTCGTTTGGCTTTCCCTCCTCGAAGATCTTCATCGGCGGGATCTGCAGCCCTTCCTCATAGATCTCGCGGGCATGGAGCGAATCCTTGGTGCCTCCGATATCCGAGACGTGGCCGACAGTACCCATCAGGCCTACGAGCCGACCGTTGCGGAAGGCAGGCGTGACGATGGCGATGTCGAAGAGATGGCCGGCGCAGAGCCATGGATCGTTGGTGATCAGGACGTCGCCAGGCTTCAGAGTTTCCGCCGGATAACGCGCCAGCAAGGCTTTGACCGCGCGGGGCAGCGTCAGGTTGAAGACGGGCATCGCGCGCGGGCTATGGGCGAGCGTTTCGCCATCCTTGTCGAGGAGTTCGCAGGCAAAATCCTGCGCCTCGGCGATGACGAGCGAAAACGCAGTGCGGCACACCGTCAGCCACATCTCCTCGACGACATTGACAAGGCGCGACCACATGATTTCTAGGCCGATCGGATCGGCCTTGATGCGGGAGACGGCCTCCGCCCGCGACATGTCAGCGGTGACGAACGCATCGATGGCCTTGAGCGCGCCAACCTGAACGCAAAGGTTCTGGCTTGCATCAATGGTCACGCTGTCCGACGGGCCGATGACGGTGGTGGACTCCCGTTCCTCGATGATTGCCGGGCCAGGGATCGTGTCGCCGCTGCTGAGCGCGTAGCGATCGTAGACTGCGGTCTCGAAACTACCTTCGTCGAACCAGCAGACGCGGTGCCCCTTGATCCGGGCCGCGGTATCGCCGCCGCCGGTAGCGCCGGTCAGCGAAAGCTGCGGTGTGGGGCCTGCCACACGAACGCGGAAGTTGACGGATTCAAAGCGCGCACCCTCGAAAGGCTCGGCATAGCGGGTCGAATAGGCGCGAACAAAGGCCTCGCGTATTGCGGGTAGATCGCCTTCGCCGAGTGTGGTGGCAGGAAGCGGCACGCTGATGTCGTGCATCTGCCCGACAAGGCGCATGTCCGCGCTGCGCTCGACTATAGTATCTGCTGAGGCGATGTCCGAGCGTGACAGCTGGTGGCGGCCCTCGTTTTCGAGGTCCGTAAGCAGCCGGTTGACAGCGTCCGCGTCGAAACCTGACTTCAGTTCGACCCTCAGTGACCGCACGCCCTCGAAGGAAAGAGGAGCGGCGAGGAAGCCAAGCGCCGATGCCGCGCCCGATGCAGGCGGGATCAAGACGGAACTGATGCCCATGGCACGTGCCACATCGACCGCATGCGCGGGGCCGGCGCCGCCRAAACCAACCATGGAGTATTCGCGCGGATCTTTGCCGCGCTCAACCAGATGCACGCGCGCAGCAGAGGCCATACTTTCGACGACGACCTTGTGGATGCCGAGTGCCGCCTCTTCGGTTGTGAGGCCCAGCGGCCTGGCCACGCGTGCGATTGCTGCGCGGGCGGCCTCGAGGTCGAGCTTCATGCGGCCGCCGAGGAAGAAACTGGGATCGTAATAGCCGAGCGTGAGGTTGGCGTCGGTGACCGTAGGCTCCTTGCCACCCATGCCATAGCATGCCGGACCAGGATCGGAACCCGCCGACTGCGGGCCTACCTTAAGCAAGCCGACGTCATCGATGGCGGCGATCGAGCCGCCGCCGGCGCCGATCTCGATCATCTCGATCACTGGCGCCTTGATAGGCAGGCCGGATCCCTTGACGAAACGGTGGACGCGCGCTGCCTCCATCATAGGCGAGATCTCGGCGCGCCCGTTCTCGATCATGCAGGCCTTGGCAGTGGTGCCACCCATATCGAACGAAATGACATCGGAGAGCCCGGCTGCCTTGCCGAATAGAGCTGTGGCGAGCCCGCCGCCCGCCGGACCACTTTCGAGCAGTCGGATTGGAAAGTCGCGCGCGGTCTCCAGGGACATCAGTCCACCGGCAGAATGCATGAGACGAAGCGGGCCTGCGAAACCCGCGCTTCGCAAGGATTTCTCCAGCTTGGTCAGGTAGCGGTGCATCAGGGGCTGTACGAAGGCGTTGGCGCAGGTCGTAACCGTACGCTGGTATTCGCCCATTTCGGCCACGACCTCGCTCGAAATCGAGATCGACAGCTCGGGGAACGCAGCGCGGATGATGTCGGCGGCGCGGCGTTCATGGGCTGCGTTGGCGTAGGAATGGATGAACGCAATGGCCACTGCCTCGCAGCCTTCCGCGACCAGCGATTTCGCCGCCTGCAGAACCTGCGCCTCGTCGAGAGCGGTTTCCACCTCGCCTGCGGCCGTCATGCGCTCATCCACCTCGCGGCGCAGGTCGCGGCTGACCATGGGATCGGGGAAAGAGACGAAAAGGTCATAGATGTCGTAGCGCTGCTCGGTTCCCATTTCGAGCAAGTCCCGGAAACCGCGCGTCGTAATGAGGCCGACAGGAGCACCCTTGCGCTCGATAACGGCATTGGTGACCAGCGTTGTGCCGTGAACGATCTCGTCTACATCGCCGTGCTTGATGTTCTGCAGATCCAGCAACTCCTGCAGGCCGACGAGCGCTGCCTGGGACRGATCGTGAGGCGTGGTCAGCCGCTTGTGCAGCGTGACGGAGTGGTTCTTGCTGTCGTAGAGCACGAAGTCGGTGAAGGTTCCACCAATGTCGAACCCCACGCGCCAGCGGTTGGGCAGATCACTCATTACATGATGTCCTTTTCTTCAAATCCGGGGGGCGACGAAAGCGCTGTCGCCCAGGTCCTCGGCAATGCGGGCGGCCCCCTTGGCGAGGGCAACGATCATCTCGTCGCGGCCTTTGGTGTCCACGAGTGCGTGGGGGTAAACGATGCACAGGCTGACGGCTTCGTCGGTGCGAGGGTCGGCAACTGATATCGCGATGGCGTCCACCCCGGGGGTCGCCTCCTGGCTCGAATATGCGAAGCCTTGATGCCGTACTTTTGAGAGCTGCTCGCTCAGGTCAGCCAGCGCACCGTGTCCGGCGTAGAGTGCAAGCACCTCTTCATCGCCAAGCCGCGCTAGCAGCGACCGACCGGTGGCACTGAGATGGGCGGGCAGACGCCGGCCGATATTGCTGACGACGCGGAGCGCGTTGGTGCCCTGGAAGTCGGCTACAGCAGTCACTTCCTTGCCGTCGCGCACGGAAATGTAACCGGTATGGCCAAAGGTATTGCTTGCTTCGGCTACGACTTCGCTGGCGCGGCCAATCAGCAGCGAAGAACGACGGTAGGCCGCCGCGAGGTCAAGCATCAGGCGGCCCGGGCGATGCCGGTGGCTGTCGCCGATCGTCTCCAGCATGTTCGCCTCGCGCATCGCCTTCAAGAGACGTGACGCATTGGCTTTCGGCATGCCGAGCAATCTCACGACGTCCGAGACCGTGAGATCGGGACAGTCGTTGCCAAAGCACCTCAATACGTCTGCGGCATTATTCAGGACCGACATTGCTCCTCCGAGCCGTTCCATAAAATGGAACCTGAGTTCCATATAATGCAACCAATGCTCTCGTCCGTTCATTTGGTCAAGTTGAAAAATGAGCCGACTTCCCGATGTCACCGGGCAGGCGGCGTCACAGGATCGCAAAGCCAAAGCTTCGCCCGCCCCGGCAGCGATGCCGGGATCGAGCGAATTCCTCAGATCAAGAATTTGATTTTATTGGGGGCCGTCGCCCTCAGGCGGCGCCGCGTACTTCGACGAGGCGTGCCAGCAAACTGGCGCCGACAGGCAGGATCGTGTCGTCGAAAATAAATCCGGGATTGTGCAGCGGAACAGTGCCGCCATGCCCAAGATTGAAGAAAGCGCCGGGAACGACGCGCAGAAGGTCGGCCATATCCTCCGACCCCATGGTCAGTTCGGCATTCGGTTGCGCCTTGTCGCCGACGATCTCTTGCGCGACCTCGATGAGATTGCCCACCCGCTCCGGATCGTTTGAGAGGACATCGAAGATGTTGCGGATATCTGCCGTGATCTCGATCTCATGCGCGAGCGCAAAACCTGCGCAGAGCTTGCGGATGCGGTTTTCGATCATCACGCCATCGGCATCGTCGAAGTAGCGGAAGGTGCCGCGAAGCACCGCGGCTTCAGGAATGACGTTGTAGGCGGATCCGGCATGAAACTGCGTGACCGAAACGACGGCGGGATGCGTCGGATCCATGTTGCGCGAGACGATCTCCTGCATCTCTTTCACCAGGCCAGAACCGATGGTGATCGGATCGCGGCTGGCCTGGGGCATGGCCCCGTGGCTACCGCGGCCGTGGAGGGTGATGTCGAAGAAGCTGGCGCCGGCTTGCGCCTTCCCCGGCCGGATCGTCAGCTGGGAATGCCCCTGATAGGGCGAGTTGTGCATCCCATAGAGTTCGTCGCAGGGGAAGCGGTCAAAGAGACCGTCGCGCAGCATCGCCCTGGCGCCGCCAAGGCCTTCCTCTGCCGGCTGGAAGATCAACACGGCGCGACCTGCGAAATCGCGATTGCCGGCGAGATAGCGCGCAGCACCGAGCAGCATGGTGGTGTGCCCATCGTGACCACAGCCATGAAAGACGCCGGGGTTCTTCGACGCATAAGGCAGGTTGGTCAGCTCATCCATGGGCAGGGCGTCCATATCGGCCCGCAACCCGATGCTACGGCCCGGGCGGGTACCCTCGATGACGCCGACCAGTCCGGTTCCGCCAATGCCGCGCTCGATGATGACGCCCCAACTCGCAAGCAGATCCGCCACCCGCTGGGAAGTGCGATGCTCCTCGAAGCCGAGCTCGGGATGCTGGTGGAAGTCTTTGCGTATCGCGGTGAGATCGTCGGCGAATTGGGCGATCTGTTCGATTACTGGCATGGGGAACCGTCATTGTTGGCTTCGGCCGTCTCTCGCACCTGCATCTTGTGAAGGCAAGCGTTTCGTCCTACGGCGTCGAAGACGTCGAGCGCGCAAGCTCGGGTGCGCGTCCTCGCCGTTGGACTGCGCGGCAAACCTGATTCAATTGGAAGAAAGAGGAAGAGATGCCCATCCAAGACACGATCGAGACGATTGCCGAGGAAGCCGTCCTGTGGCGCCGCCATCTCCATCAGCATCCCGAACTCTTGTTCGACCTGCCCATCACATCGACCTTCGTTGCCGACAAGCTCAAGTCGTTCGGCTGCGATGAAGTTGTCACCGGTATCGCGAAATCGGGTGTTGTCGCAGTCGTGAAAGGAAGGTTGGGTGGCCGCACCATCGGTCTGCGGGCCGATATGGATGCGTTGCCGATAACCGAGCAGACAAATCTGGCTCACGCGTCGAAAAACCTCGGCAGGATGCACGCATGCGGTCACGATGGCCACACGGCGATGCTGCTTGCTGCTGCCCGTCACTTCGCCTCCACTAGGGATTTTGCCGGAACGGTGGTGCTGATCTTTCAGCCTGCTGAGGAGGGTGGCGCTGGTGGGCGCGTGATGATCGAGGAGGGGCTTCTGGAGCGCTTCGGCATACAGGAGGTCTTTGGCATGCATAACGACCCGGGCCTGCCAATAGGTTCGTTCGCAATCCGCTCTGGGCCGATGTTGGCGGCCGCCGACCGCTTCGTTGTTACTCTGCGTGGTAAGGGTGCCCATGCCGCCTCGCCGCACGAATCGCGGGACCCTGTGCTGGTCAGTGCGCATCTGGTGACGGCGCTCCAGTCGATCGCCTCACGCCATGTCGATCCCTTCGATCCAGTGGTCGTGTCGGTCACCTATCTCGCCGGCGGCAGTGCCGATGCACTTAACGTGATCCCGGAAGCGACCGTCGTTGGTGGCACAATAC
>NZ_JBFUKO010000077.1:0-15136 GCF_056400805.1 Aminobacter sp. P4_H6_2 | reverse complement strand
ACGCAACGCTGGTCCAAGCGAGGCAAAGGGTTCATCCAGCAGGAGAATCGGGCGATCGCGCACCAGGACGCGTGCGAGCGCGACACGTTGGCGTTCGCCGCCAGACAGCTCACGCGGCAGGCGGTTTTCCATGCCGGCAAGGCCGACGCGCGCGAGCGCTGTCACGATATCCTGCCTGTCAGTGGCGCTCAGCCGCAGCGCCGGCGAACGCCCCAGACCAACATTCTTGGCAACGTCGAGATGGGCGAACAGATTGTTTTCCTGAAACACCATCGACACCGGCCGCTCGGCTGGGGGCGCCGAGGTCAGATCCGCACCGCCGATCAGAACGCGGCCTTCACGCGGCGTCTCGAAGCCGGCAACGAGATTGAGCAGTGTCGATTTGCCGGCACCGCTCGGCCCCATGATCGCGGTGATCTCGCCGGGCGCGAAGTCGACGTCAAAGCGCACCATGGTGTCGCTGTAGCTGAACACCACCTGGTCGAGGCGCACCGCCGCACGTGTCGAGGTCATTTCGAAGTCTCCCTGCCGAGGCGGTCGGCGAGCATCATCAAGGCAAGGCACAACAACCCAAGCATCAGCGCCAGCCCAGCCGCATCGTCGGTGCGGTAGCTGCCCATGCGGGCGAGCAGAAGATAAGGCAAGGTCTGCACCGCGTCGCTGCCGAACAGGGCAATCACGCCGAGATCGCCGAGCGACAGCGCCATGGCAAAAGCGAAGGCGGTTGCCAGCGGGCGACGTAGCACCGGCCAGTCGATCAGCCGCAACCTGCTCCAGCCTGATATGCCGAGCTGGGCGCACAGCCTTTCGTGGCGTTCGCTCGCGGCATCGTATGCAGGGCGGACTGCGCGGACGGCAAACGGCATCGCCATGACCGCATTGACGGTGACGACCATGAATGGCGCCAGTGCAAACACGTCGACCGTCTGCCGCACCAGCACGAACCAGCCAGCGCCGATGACGATCGGCGGCACCACCAGCACGAAACCAGCACCTGTATCGGTGAAGCGTTCGAGCAGCGATTTTTTGTCACCCCGTCTGCTGCCGGYCACTGCCCGGCGTGCCATCACCAGCGACAGGGCAAGTGCTGCGGCAAGCGTTGCCGACAGCGTGGCCAGCACGATACTGGTCAGCGTCGCGCGCTGCACCGATGCCTCGCCGGCGAGGCGGCCAAGGTCGGCTTTGAGCCCGGAGGCGACGGTCGCCAGCATCGGCCCGCCAACGAAGAGGAGGGCAATGAGGATCACCGCGACGTTGAGCGCCTTCTCGCCTGCCTTTGCCTGGATGTAGCTACGACGTGCCACCGGAAGGTTGGCGTCGCCGGTCGTGTTGGCGCCTAGCCGCATCAAGGCGAAGACCACAACGGCAGTGAGCGCGATTTGCAGCAAGGTGAGCGCGACAGCGCGGGCGGGGTCGAAGTCGAAGCGCAGCGCCTGGTAGATCGCCACTTCCAGCGTYGTTGCAGCTGGTCCGCCCCCGAGCGTGAGCACGATGGTGAAAGACGTGATGCACAGCATGAACACCAGCCCGGCGATGCCGGGCAGGGACGCGCGTATTGCCGGCCATTCGATGAGGCGGAAGCTTGCGCGCGAGCCCATGCCGAGCTGGCTCGCCAGCCGCCACTGGTCGGTCGGCACCGTTTGCAGCGCTTCCAGGATCAGCCGTGTCGCCAGCGGCAGGTTGAAGAAGACATGGGCAACGAGGATGCCCGACAGGCCGTAGATGCCGGGCCATGTTCCGCCGGTCAGCGCCACGAGCGGTTCGGCGAAATAGCCGGCGCGGCCATAGAGCGACAGGATGCCAAGCGCTGCGACGATGGCCGGCAGTGCCAGCGGCACGGCAAACAGGCGCAGGATCAGCCCACGGCCGGGAAATTGCGGGTGCCGCGACAAGGCGCGCGCTACGAGGATCGCGGGAGCGACCGATAGCAGCGTCGACAGCAGCGCCTGCCACAGCGTGAAGCGGGCGACACGGAAAAGATAACCGTCGAAGGCGGCGGCCGCACCTTCAGGGTTGCGCAGGGCTTCGATGCCAAGGCCGGCAAACGCCCCGCCGATCAGCACGCCGATGGCGGCGAGCGCTGCGATGCCAGCGGTGATGCGGTGGTCGCGACGGCTCATGGACATGCTGAGCCGGTCGGACGGATGGCAAACTGCGGAAGGTTGCGCTCCGCCCCGCCCCCCTCTGGCCTGCCGGCCATCTCCCCCTCAAGGGGGGAGATCAGCAGCTTCAACGCCCCTCTACTTTCGACAACATCTAACGTTGGCGAAGGCAGTGCCGCAGCCAATCTCCCCCCTTGAGGGGGAGATGGCCGGCAGGCCAGAGGGGGGTGTTCAAGCACAGCCATCGCAGGTCGATAGAACTTACTTGCTCATCACGCTGAGCCACTCATCAACCCAGGCCTTGCGGTTGGCAGCAACCTCGTCGGCGCTGAACAGCAGCGTCTTGGCCGGCTTCACCAGCCTGTCGAAGGCCGGGTCGAGCGGCTTGTCGGTCTTGCCGGCAGGCAGCATCCAGTTGGTCTCGGGCACCACGTCCTGGAAACCCGGGCTCGTCATGAAGGCCATGAACTTTTCCGCCAGCGGATTCTTGGCGCCTGTCGTGGTGATGCCGGCAACTTCGATCTGGAGATAGTGGCCTTCCTCGAAGGATGCCGCCTGGTAGCGCTCAGACTTGTCCGCGACCATGTGGTAGGCCGGCGAGGTGGTGTAGGACAGCACCATCGGCGCCTCGCCCTTGGTGAACAGGCCGTAGGCCTCGCTCCAGCTCGGCGTCACGGTCAGAACGCGACCCTTGAGCTTGGCCCAGGCTTCCGGCGCCTTGTCGCCATAGACCGACTTGACCCACAGCAGCAGGCCGAGGCCCGGCGTTGAGGTGCGCGGGTCCTGGATCGCGATCTTCTGCTCGGGGTCGCCCTCGACCAGTTCCTTCAGGCTCTTGGGTGGGTTCTTCAGCTTTTCGGTGTCGTAGACCACGGCGAAGTAGCCGTAGTCGTAAGGCACGAAAGTGTCGTCCTTCCAGTCGCCGGGAACCTTGACGTCTTCGCCGGCAGCGCCATGCGGGGTAAACAGGCCGGTCGCCTTGGCCTCGGCGGTCAGGTTGGTGTCGAGGCCGAGCACGATGTCGGCCTTGGTCGAGGCGCCTTCGAGTTTCACACGATTGAGCAGGGCCACACCATCAGCAACCGAAACGAAGTCTACTTCGCAGCCGCATTCGGCCTCGAAGGCCTTCTTGACCTGCGGGCCGGGACCCCACTCCGAAGTGAAGCTTTCATAGGTGTAGACGGTAAGTTTGCCTTCGGCGGCGGCCGGAAAGGCTGCGGCGGCAAGCGCCAGGGCCGAGGTCAAGGACAGCAAGATCGTGCGCATCGGCGCGCCTCCTTTATTGGTGTTGAAAGGGAATTTGAAGCGCCGGGCGTCCGAAGCATCTAATCCCTCCGCCGGTACAAACCGGATCAGGTTCAGCGGGTTGGCTGGATTTCCCCATGCCTCTCAGCCGACGCGTGTGAACACGTCAGGCACCCCGTTAGAGCGGTTCAACAAATAGGGCCGTGCCGCAGGCCACGCAAGCGGTAGTTTGCCGGCCACGAACCAACGTCGCGGCCTTCCGTTTCGGCCGCCGGACTGGTAATGCGCTGCCATGACCCGGTTCACCATACTCCTTGGCGGCGAGCTTTTGCGCACGCCGCTCGTCGACCGTCAGGTCGCGGGCAGCCGTGTTATCGCGGCCGATGCCGGCATTCGCCACGCCACCACCCTGGAACTGATGCCGGAGCTGTGGCTCGGCGATTTCGATTCCGTGCCGGCTGACGTCGATCCGCGCTTTGCCGACCTGCCGCGCGAGACGTTTCCTGAGGAAAAGGACAAGACCGACGGCGAACTCGCTATCGCGGCGGCACTCCAGCGCGGCGCGACCTCGCTGGTGCTCGTCGGTGCCTTCGGCGGCCCGCGCGCCGACCATGCCTTTCTCCACCTCGCTCTGGCGCTGCGGCTTGCCGAGGCTGGCACCGAGGTGATCCTGACCAGCGGGCGCCAGGAGGCGCATCCGCTTTTGCCGGGCACGATGAGCTTCGACTATGACGACGGCACGTTGTTTTCCGTACTTGCTTTTTCCGAACTGTCTGGCCTGTCCGAAGAGGGCGCCAAATGGCCGCTCAACGGCGTCGACGTGCCGTTCGGCTCATCGCTGACACTCTCCAACGAAGTGCGGGGCACCTTGCGTGTTTCGCTCGGTAGCGGCCGCGCGCTGCTTCTCGCCCATCCCTTTCCTGCCTTGGAATTCTGAACATGGCGCCACCGCTTCTCAATCTTGACGGCATCCGTCTGACTTTCGGTGGCACGCCGCTGCTTGATGGCGCATCGMTGTCGGCGGCTTCGGGCGACAAGATCGCTTTGGTCGGGCGCAACGGGTCGGGCAAGTCGACGCTGCTCAAGATCGCTGCCGGGCTGGTCGAACCGCAGGATGGCGTGGTGTTCCGCCAGCCGTCGGCGACGATCCGCTACCTGCCGCAGATGCCCGACATGGATGGCTTCGCTTCGGTGCGCGCCTATGTCGAGGCTGGTCTCGGACCCGCAGATGACCCGCACCGCGCCACCTATCTGCTCGACCATCTTGGCCTCACCGGCGAAGAGTCTCCGGCCGACCTGTCGGGCGGCGAGGCGCGGCGTGCCGCCCTTGCCCGCGTCATGGCGCCCGAGCCCGACATCATGCTGCTCGACGAGCCGACCAACCATCTCGACCTTGCCGTTATCGAGTGGCTGGAGGAAGAACTGATCCGCACCTCATCAGCGCTGATCGTCATTTCGCACGACAGGCGTTTTCTCGAGCGCGTCAGCCGCAACACGGTTTGGCTCGATCGCGGCCAGACGCGCCGGCTCGACCGTGGCTTTGCCCATTTCGAGGAATGGCGCGACCAGATTCTCGAGGAGGAAGAGCGCGACCAACACAAGCTCGGCCGCCAGATCGTGCGCGAAGAGCACTGGCTGCGCTATGGCGTGACGGCGCGGCGCAAGCGAAACATGCGCCGGCTCGGTGAGCTGCAGACGATGCGCCAGAGCTTCCGGGGCCATCGCGGTGCCGAAGGCGTGGCGACGATGGTGGCGAGTGAGGCGGCCGAATCCGGCAAGCTGATCATCGAGGCCAAGAACATCGACAAGGCTTTCGGCGACCTCGTTGTGGTCAAGGACTTTTCCACCCGCATCCAGCGCGGCGACCGTGTCGGCCTGGTTGGGCCGAATGGCGCCGGCAAGACGACGCTGCTCAAGATGCTGACCGGCGAGCTTGAGCCCGACGCCGGCACGATCCGGCTCGGCGTTAATCTTGAGATCGCCACCCTCGACCAAAAGCGCGAGGCTGTCGATCCGCACGAGACACTGTCGAGCTACCTGACCGACGGGCGCGGCGAAAACCTTGTCATCAATGGCGAGCAGCGCCACGTCGTCTCCTACATGAAGGACTTCCTGTTCAAGCCGGAGCAGGCGCGCACGCCGGTGCGCGAGCTCTCGGGCGGCGAACGCGCCCGGCTGATCCTGGCGCGTGTTCTGGCACGCCCGGCCAATCTGCTGGTGCTCGACGAACCGACCAACGATCTCGACATGGAGACGCTGGAATTGCTGCAGGAACTGGTCGCCGGTTTTGCCGGTACCGTCATCCTCGTCAGCCACGATCGCGACTTCCTCGACCGTACGGTGACCAGCATCATCGCGCCCGACGTCGAAGGCCGCTGGATCGAATATGCCGGTGGTTATGCCGACATGCTGGCCCAGCGCGGCGGCACCAAGCTTGAGGACCGGAAATCGCGCAAAGCCGCCAACGGCCAGGCGTCAGGTGGCCGCGGCGAGCCCGAAGCGCCGAAGGCAGCATCGAAGAAGCTGTCGTTCAAGCAGAAATTCGCGCTCGAAAACCTGCCCAAGAAGATGGAAGCGGTGACAGCTTCGATCTCGCGGCTGGAAAACCAGATCGCCGATCCGGCCTTCTACGAGCGCGACCCGCATGGCTTCCAGAAGACCATCGCTGCCCTCGACAAGGAACGCGAGACGCTGACTGCGCTTGAAGAAGAATGGTTCGAGCTGGAGATGCTGCGCGAAGAACTCGAGGGGTAGGCAAGCAGTTGCATATCCATATCTATGCGCATATATTGTGCGCATAGATATGGAGGGCGACAATGTCCCGCTTGGCTAATCCTGTGGTTCGAAAGCCTACGAATCTTTCACTCGATGCGCAGCTCGTCGCAGATGCAAAGAGCCTTGACATCAACATCTCGCGCCTCGCCGAAGAAAGCATCGCGAGAGCTGTGGCTGACGAGAAGACGCGGCGCTGGAAGATCGAGAATCGCGACGCTATTGAAAGCCTGAACAAATATGTCGAGGAACACGGGCTACCGCTGGAAGAGTTCCGGCAGTTCTGATGGCGCGGTTCGACATTTTTATGAGCCCGACTGGCGTCGGCTATCTACTTGATGTCCAAGCCGATTTGCTGGACGGGTTCAGGACACGGGTCGTAGTGCCGCTTTTGCCCAAGACCGAAAAACTGAACCTTGTACGCAGGCTCAACCCGGTCTTCGTGATCGACGGCAAACACTATGTGATGTTCACCCACCTGATTGCGACCGTACCGGTCGCGCGGCTTGGCGAGGTGAGATCCAATCTGCTCGCCAGTCACGACAAGATCACCGACGCCCTGGACATGCTGTTCCAAGGCTTCTGACGCGGACGTTCGTCCGCGTCAGCCAGATCATTGGTGTGATGCGAGAGACTTATCCCGCAGCCTTGGCCTGCCAGGCCTTCATCGCTTCTTCGAACACCCTGTCGCCCGGAATACCCTTTTCCAGGGTGAACAGCGCGCGGCGGCCGGATTTGTAGACCACCGGAACGTCGATCCAGCCCTGGCGGCGCAAAAGATTCAGGTTGGCGTCRACCTCGGGCTTGTTGTCGTTGAGCGCGACGAGGAAGAAACCGTCGGCGATCTTGGCCGGAATGCCAAGCAGCGAATTGCCGGCGTCCTGCTCGGAGCTCTTCATCGCCACCCRCAGGATGTTTTCGATGCCGCCGCCCTCGAAGCCGTCAGGCGTCAGGAAGATCATCTCGAGGATATGGCTCGCCGGCAGCGTCTTGTCGGCGTTGCGGCGGATCGTCATGCGCAGCTGGATGTCCTTGCCGGGAATGGTCGCCTCGGCACGGATCGCCGGTTCCGGCGGCAGGTCGCCGCCTGGCGATTCCTGCACCACTGTCCAGACCACGGAGCCGGATTCAGCCGAGCCTTGCGCTACATTGGTGCGCTCTTCGTAGAAGATCGCCTTCTGGCCGACGGCCACCTGTGCGTTTGCAGCAGGCGGTGTCGTCGTCGCCGCGCCACCCCCGGCAGGTGCTGCTGGGGTCGTTGCTGGTGCGGGCTCGGGCGTGGCCGGCGGTGTCGCGGGGGGCGGCTGGGTAAGGGCGGCGACGGAGGTGCCTTCGCCGACACCGTTGGTGCCGCTTGCCGGACCCGGATCGACTTCCTTGCCATCGGCCGTCATGCGCTGGGTGAACTTGCCCGGCTCGCCATTGGCCGGCGCCTGGGCTGCCTGGCCGCCATTGGCGGGCGGCGGCGTTGCTGCTTCACTTGCCGGCGGTGCGGTCTCGGCAGGCTTGTCGGCGCTGGAACCCGAAAAGGCGGCGCGGTTCGCCCACAGGCCATAGCCACCGGCACCGACAACCGCAACCGCAAGGGCAGCGGCGATGAGGCCGCCGCTGATGCGCTTGCGCGGGCGCTGCCGGGTGTTCTGGAACGGATCGACGTCATCGCTGGCAGTTTCTGCCGCACGGTCGTCGTCGCCAGCTACCGCTACGTCCTCGTCCTGATCATGGCTTGTTGCCGAAAAGTCAGGCAGCGGCTCACGCGCTTGCGGTACGTATGCCGGGGCAGAGGGGCCCGGAATAGGGGCGGCGGCAGGCGGCGGCGCTGCCGGGGTCACCGGGCGGCGAACTTCCGGCTCGGGCAGCGGACGGCTATAGGTCGGCTGGTCCTTGTTGCGAGCGATCGACGTAAAGACGTTTTCGAGCTCTGCCAGCGGATCGTCTTCCACCGGCTTTGCGCTGAATTCCGCTTCGACGGTCGCGATGGCGTCCTCGAGCGATTTCGTCTGGCGTTCGGCGACAGCTGCGGGCGGCTGCGGATTGAGGGCGGCGAGCTTGGCCGCGATGGTGCTGCGGGCCTTGTCGTAAACCCGCGCGCGCATCGCCGGCGTGGTGTCGCCCATGCCATCCAGCGTCTTCTTCAGAACCGCTACGAAGTCTGCCATTCTCTCGTCGACCTATCTCTTCTTCTGGGCCGCGCCGCGTCCGGCGGCAAATCAGCCGCCGGGAAGGAGCCAAAACTAGTCTTCAAACGGGTCGGTCACAAGTATGGTGTCGTCCCGCTCGGGGCTGGTGGAAAGCATGGCCACCGGCGCACCGATCAGTTCTTCGATGTAGCGCACATACTTGACTGCCTGGGCAGGCAAGTCATTCCAGCTGCGTGCGCCGGCTGTGGTGCCTTTCCAGCCTTCAAGCGTCACGTAGACCGGCTCGACACGGGCCTGTGCGCCTTGGCTCGCCGGCAAATAGTCGATCAGCTCGCCGTCGAGCATGTAGCCGGTGCAGACCTTGATCTCTTCGAGGCCGTCGAGAACGTCGAGCTTGGTCAGCGCGATGCCCTTGATGCCGTTGACGGCAACAGCCTGGCGCACCAGCACGGCGTCGAACCAGCCGCAGCGGCGCTTGCGCCCGGTCACCACGCCGAACTCATGGCCGCGGGTGCCGAGGAACTCGCCGACTTCGTTCTGCTGCTCTGTCGGGAATGGACCTTCGCCGACGCGCGTCGTGTAGGCCTTGGTGATGCCGAGCACGTAGTTGATTGCGCCCGGACCAACGCCCGAACCGGCAGCAGCCTGGCCGGCAACCGTGTTGGAGGAGGTCACGAAGGGATAGGTGCCGTGGTCGATGTCGAGCAACGTGCCCTGCGCGCCTTCGAAAAGGATGCGCTCGCCGGCACGGCGCTTGTCGTCCAGCACCTTCCAGACGCGGTCCATGTAAGGCAGGATCTCGCCGGCAACCGATGTCAGCTCGGTCATGATGGCTTCGTGCGTCACCTCGGGGTGGCCGAGCCCGCGACGCATCGCGTTGTGGTGCGTCAGCAACCGGTCGACCTTCTGGGGCAGGGTATCCAAATCCGCCAAATCCATCACCCGAACAGCGCGGCGGCCCACCTTGTCTTCATAGGCGGGGCCGATGCCGCGACGAGTCGTGCCAATCTTCGTCCCCGAATTGGAGGCGGCGTCCTCGCGGAAACCATCCAGCTCACGGTGCAGCGACAGGATAAGCGCTGTGTTTTCGGCTATTTTCAGGCGATCCGGGCCGATTTCGACGCCCTGGGCGCGGATTTTGGCCAGTTCAGCGACAAAGGCATGCGGGTCGAAGACCACGCCATTGCCGATGATCGACAGCTTGCCTTCGCGCACAACGCCGGAGGGCAGCAGCGACAGCTTGTAGACCACACCGTCGACCACCAGCGTGTGACCGGCATTGTGCCCGCCCTGGAACCGCACCACCACATCGGCGCGCTCCGACAGCCAGTCCACGATCTTGCCCTTGCCTTCATCGCCCCACTGGGAACCGACGACCACCACATTGGCCATGATATTTTCCTTCCGACATCGCGGGCCGGGCCGCGAACAGTGCAAAATGACAGGCCTCTATAACGCCAAGCAATTGGATGTGCGACCTTTCTTTGCCGTCCGAGGCACAACAAATTCCACCTTTCGGCGCATTTACTTGTCTGGACCCAGCACCTAGGCCGGCATGTAACCTGTCGCCAGCGAAAGTCCGGTCGCATGAATCGAAAAGCCTATGTCCTGCTGTTGCTGACCACCCTGTTTTGGGGCGGCAACGCGGTGGCGGGCAAGCTCGCTGTCGGCCATGCTTCGCCGATGTTGCTGACGTCGTTGCGCTGGGCGTTCGCCGCCGCAATCCTCGGCGCTATCGGCTGGCCTCAGTTGCGGAATGACTGGCCGGTCGTGCGCAAGCATATCTGGTTGCTGGTCGCTTTGGGCGGTTTCGGCTTCACGGCGTTCAACGCGGCACTTTATTCGGCGCTGAACTTCACCTCGGCAATCAACGCCAGCATCGAGCAGGCGGGCATGCCGATGGTCATCTTCGCAGCCAATTTCCTCCTGTTTCGCATGCGCGTCACTTTTGGCCAGATCATCGGCTTCCTGCTGTCGCTCACCGGTATCGCGCTTACGGCCGGCCATGGCGACCTGAGGACGCTGGTGGCGCTCGACATGAATTTCGGCGACGCGCTGATGCTGATCGCGGTGCTGGTCTACAGCGCCTACACGGTGGCGCTGCGCTTCAAACCCGACATCCATTGGCTAAGCCTGATGATCGTGATGACTTCAGCCGCCTTCGTCACCTCGATCCCGTTTGTCGTTTGGGAAATCGTCACAGGCCGCGTGGTCGTTCCGGACGCCCTGGGTTGGGCGATCACTGTCTATATGGTGTTGTTTCCGTCGATCCTGGCGCAGATCTTCTACATCAGGGGCGTCGAGCTGATCGGTGCAAACCGTGCGGGCCTGTTCATCAACATGGTGCCGATTTTCGGAACGCTGCTGTCGGTGATGATCATCGGCGAGGCCTTCCAGGCCTATCATGCAGTGGCCATCGTGCTTGTGCTCGGCGGCATCTGGCTTGCGGAGCACAGTGGGCGCAAGATGGCGCAACCTTGACGGGAACGCGAGGCCGACACCCAGCGTTGAAATAGGCCGCCGCTGAAAGGCATTGGCGGCGGGTGCGAATATGGGCGAGGCGCGCATGCGAGGTTTGCGAACGGGGCTGTTGCATGCAAGGCCGCGTGTTCTCTTCGRCGCCCTGCAAGGCTGGAGCCGAGCAGATCTTGGCGGCGACATGGCCGCGGGATTGACGCTTGCGGCCATCGCCATTCCCGAGCAGATGGCGACCGCGCGGCTTGGCGAATTCTCGCCCGAGATCGGCTTTTTCGCCTTCATCGCCGGCGCTGTGGCATTCGCCGCTTTCGGTGGCAGCCGCTACCTCTCGGCGGGTGCGGACTCCACGATTACCCCGATCTTCGCCGGCGGACTGGCGCTGGTCGCGACGTCAGGCTCGCCGCAATATGCCAGCCTTGCCGCCATGCTGGCGCTGATGGTTGGGGCGATTGTCATTGCCGGCGGACTGCTGCGGCTCGGCTGGATCGCCGACCTGTTGTCCGTGCCGGTCACCGCCGGTTTCCTGGCCGGCATCTCGATCCACATCATCATTTCGCAATTGCCCGAACTGCTTGGTCTGCCATCCGGCAGCGGCGATGTCTTTCACAGGCTGGCAGCGGTCTACGCAGCTCTCGGCCAAGTCAATCTGCTCAGCCTGGCGCTTGGTGTCGGCGTGTTCCTTATGGTGTTTGTCGGCGAGCGCATCAGTCCCCGCATCCCGGGCGCGCTGATCGCGTTGGCACTGGCGACGTTGGCTGTGACCCTGTTTGGCCTTCAGCAACATGGTGTTGCCGTTTTGGGCGTTTTGCCCGACGCCCTGCCCAAGCTTGCGATACCCAGCGTGGCACTTGAGGATATGCGCACTCTGGTGCCGATGGCCCTGCTGATCTCGCTGGTCATCATGGTGCAGACGGCCGCCACCACGCGTTCATTCGCCGGCAGGGAGGGTGTGGGGCCGGACGTGAACCGCGATTTCGTCGGCATCGGCGCCGGCAGTCTGGTGGCCGGCCTGTTCGGAGCCTTTCCTGTCAATTCCAGCCCGCCACGCACCGCCATCGTTGCCGAAACCGGCGGACGCTCGCAGCTGGCCGGACTGTTCGCTGCTGCCATCGTCCTGCTGTTGCAGTTGTTTGGCACAAAATTGCTCACCAACGTGCCCCAGGCGACACTGGCCGGCATCCTGATGTTCATCGCGCTGCGCATCCTGCGCTGGCCGACCTTCGTCTCGACCTTCCGCCAGGCGCCGGTGGAGTTCGCGCTCATTGTCATCACCGCTCTCGCTATCGTTGCCTTGCCCATCGAGATCGGCGTGGCCACCGGTATCGGCCTGTCGCTGCTGCATGGCCTATGGGGCATGACCCAGGCTCGGGCGATCGAATTCGAGCGTGTGCCCGGCACCTCGATCTGGTGGCCGCCGGCGGATGGCAGCGAGGGCGAGCGCATCGACGGCGTGCTGGTCGTTGCGTTCCAGGCGCCGCTGTCCTTCGTCAATGCCGAACGCTTCAAACGTGGCATCGAGGCGATGGTCTCGACGCGACCCGGGTCGCTGGAACACGTCGTGTTGGAAGCAAACAACGTCACCGACATCGACTACACCGCAGCAGCCGCACTGTCCGACGTGATCGCCTTTTGCCACGATGTCGGCCTGACCTTCTCCATCGCCCGGCTGGAATCGGTACGGGCGCAATCCGCGCTTGCGCGTTTCGGCATAACCGCAGCTTTGGGCCCGAACCGGATTTTCCGCAGCGTCGACAACGCGATAGCAGCACTCGGCACGGAGGCTGCACCGGTCAAAGGGAGCAACTGACATGGCAAACGAAACCAAACCGACGCTACAGCCGGTTCTGGTCGATGATCTGCGCCCCACCCAGATGACGGTCGGTCTGCGCGAAGTGGCGGTGAAGCGGAGCGCATTGCGCGCGCTGCCATCAGCCAAGGCTGGTGCCTTCCTCGGCCATCACTTCATTCCCGTGGTTTTTGGACCGAAAGGTCGCTACCACATCGTCGACCATCATCATCTTGCGCGAGCCTTGTACGAGGAGGGGCTGCGGGAGGTTTTTGTCAACGTCATCAGCGACCTCTCGCGGCTCGACAAGGAGGCGTTTTGGGTCGTGCTCGATAACCGCGCCTGGATGCATCCTTTCGATGCATCGGGCAAAAGGCGGGCTTATGCCGATATCCCGAAGTCAGTCGACAAGCTCATCGACGACCCCTATCGCAGCCTCGCTGGCGAGGTCAGGCGGCTGGGTGGCTATGCCAAGGACACCACGCCCTTCGCAGAGTTCCTGTGGGCCGACTTCTTCCGTCGGCGGGTTCCCGTGGCGCTTCTCAATGACAATTTCGACAAGGCATCGCAGCAGGCCTTGCAACTGGGCAGGCAAGCGGAGGCAAGCTACCTCCCAGGCTGGAGCGGGCCGGACGCTTGAAGAGTGTTCTCCAAAGAAAAAGGCGCGGAACAAGTCCGCGCCCTTCAGCCTTGGGAGGCGGTTCTTAGAACCCGTTGATGTCGAACTGCAGGCGCCTGGCCGAGTCGATGGACTTATGGTCGCGTACCTTGGCGAGCACGTCTTCGGGGAAGGGCGCGTCGAGATAAAGCAGTGCGATGGCATCGCCGCCCGGCCGGTCGCGACCGAGCTGGAAGTTGGCGATGTTGACGCCGTTTTCGCCGCACACAGTACCAAGCAGGCCGATGATGCCCGGCGCGTCGGCATTGGTGGTGTAGAGCATGTGCTGGCCGACCTCGGCGTCGAGATTGATGCCCTTGATCTGGATGAAGCGCGGCTTGCCGTCGGAGAAGCAGGTGCCGGCGATCGAGCGCGTCATGTGCTCGGTCTTGACCGTCAGCTTGATGTAGCCGTCGAAGACACCCGACTTGTCGCGCTTGACCTCGGCAACGATGATGCCGCGCTCCTTCACCATGATCGGCGCCGACACCATGTTGACGTCGGAGACCTGCGGCCGGATCAGGCCGGCAAGGGCAGCACTGATCAGCGCCCTGGTGTTCATCTGCGCGATCTGGCCGTCGAACAAAATCTCGACCTCGGTGATCGGGTCTTCCGTTACCTGGCCGACAAAGGCGCCGAGCACTTCGGCGAGCTTGACGAACGGCTTGAGCCGCGGCGCTTCCTCGGCGGTGATCGAGGGCATGTTGATGGCGTTGGAGACCGCGCCCTTGACCAGATAGTCGGCCATCTGCTCGGCGACCTGAAGGGCGACGTTTTCTTGCGCTTCCGAAGTCGAGGCGCCGAGATGCGGCGTGCACACGACGTTGTCCATGCCAAACAGCTCGTTGCTCTCGGCTGGCTCGACCTCGAACACGTCGATGCCGGCACCGGCCACCTTGCCGCTCTTCAAACCGGCGATGAGGTCCTTCTCGACGATGAGACCACCACGGGCGCAGTTGATGATGCGCACGCCTGATTTCATCTTGGCGATGGCCTCGGCATTGATGATGTTGCGCGTCTTGTCGGTCAGCGGCGTATGCAGCGTGATGAAGTCGGCGCGGGCGAACAACTCGTCGAGCTCAACCTTCTCGACGCCCAGTTCCTCGGCGCGATGCTCGGAGAGGAACGGATCGAAAGCGACGACATGCATCTTGAGGCCGACCGCGCGGGTGGCGACGATCGAACCGATGTTGCCGCAGCCGATCAGGCCGAGCGTCTTGCCGGTGATCTCGACGCCCATGAAGCGGTTCTTTTCCCACTTGCCGGCATGCGTCGAGGCGTTGGCCTCAGGAAGCTGGCGGGCAACGGCAAACATCAGCGCAATCGCGTGCTCGGCGGTGGTGATCGAATTGCCGAAGGGCGTGTTCATGACGATGATACCGCGCCGCGAGGCGGCGGGAATGTCGACATTGTCGACGCCGATGCCGGCACGACCGATGACCTTGAGGTTGGTCGCAGCCGCGATCAGCTTTTCGGTGACCTTGGTCGCCGAGCGGATGGCAAGGCCGTCATACTGGCCGATGACTTCGAGCAGCTTTTCCTTGTCCTTGCCGAGGTCGGGCAGATAGTCGACCTCGACGCCACGATCCTTGAAGATCTGGACGGCGGTGGTGGAGAGTTTGTCGGATACGAGAACGCGGGGCGCCATAGCTGCCTCCTTGAAGAGTGATCAAACTGTTCGGGGAAAGGGCGGCCCGGAGGCCGCCGCAGGTCAGGTCAGGCCGCAGCCTTGAGCGCTGCCTTCTGATTGGCGAAGGCCCAGTCGAGCCATGGCATCAGGGCAACAAGGTCCGAGGTCTCGACGGTGGCACCGGCCCAGATGCGCAGACCGGGAGGTGCGTCGCGGTAAGCGCCGATGTCGAAGGCAACGCCTTCCTTTTCGAGTGCTGAAACCATGCCCTTGGCGAATGCCGCCTGGCCGTCCTGGTCCAGGCCGGCGACATCAGGATCGACG
>NZ_JBFUKO010000076.1:0-17514 GCF_056400805.1 Aminobacter sp. P4_H6_2 | reverse complement strand
AACTTGAAGTCGATGCACGAGACGTTGGGGGTCGGCACGCGGATCGACACGCCGTCGAGCTTGCCCTTGAGTTCCGGCAGCACCAGGCCGACGGCCTTGGCAGCGCCGGTCGAGGTCGGGATCATCGACATTGCTGCTGCACGGGCGCGGTAGAGGTCCTTGTGCATGGTGTCGAGGGTCGGCTGGTCGCCGGTGTAGGCATGGATCGTGGTCATGAAGCCCTTTTCAATGCCGAAGGCATTGTTGAGGACCATGGCGACCGGTGCCAGGCAGTTGGTGGTGCAGGACGCATTCGAAATGACGATGTGGTCCTTGGTGATCTGGTCGTGGTTGACGCCGTAGACCACCGTCAGGTCGGCGCCGTCGGCGGGAGCCGAGACGATGACGCGCTTGGCGCCAGCGGTCAGATGCGCCGAAGCCTTGTCCTTGGAGGTGAAGATGCCGGTGCATTCGAGCGCGATGTCGACGCCGAGTTCCTTCCACGGCAGCTGCGACGGATCCTTGATCGCGGTGACCTTGAACTTGTCGGTGCCGATGTTGATGGAATCGCCTTCGACCCTCACTTCGTGCGGGAAGCGGCCATGCACGCTGTCGTAGCGCAGCAGATGGGCGTTGGTCTCGACCGGGCCGAGATCGTTGACGGCGACGACGTCGATGTCTTTGCGGCCCGACTCATAGATGGCACGCACGATGTTGCGGCCGATGCGGCCGAAACCATTGATGGCAACTCTAACGGTCATGTCTGATCCTCCTGGGGAACGTCTTAAGCCTGAAGCCGAGCCTGGGCAGCCTGGGCGGCCGCCTCGGCGGTGATGCCGAAATGCTTGTAGAGATCTTCGATCTGACCGCTGGCGCCGAAGCCATGCATGCCGATGAAGATGCCGTCGGTGCCGATGAAGCTGTCCCAGCCCATGCGGATGCCGGCTTCGATGGCGACCTTGACCTTGGCGTTGCCGATCATCGCCTTGCGGTATTCGGGGCTCTGCTTTTCGAACAGTTCGAAAGCCGGCACCGAAACGACGCGGGTGGGATGACCGGCGTCCTGCAGCAGCTTGCGTGCAGCGAGCGCGATCTCGACCTCGGAGCCGGTGGCGAAGATGGTGACTTCGGCATCGCCATCAGCGGTGGCCAGTTCGTAGGCGCCATAGCCGCAGAGGTTTTCCTCGACGTATTCGGTGCGTACGGCCGGCAGGTTCTGGCGGGTGAGCGCCAGCGTCGAAGGCGTCTTGCGGTTTTCGAGCGTCAGCTGCCAGCACTCGGCGGCTTCCATGGCGTCGGCCGGGCGGAAGACGATGTGGTTGGGGATGGCGCGCAGGGCCGCGAGGTGCTCGACCGGCTGGTGGGTCGGGCCGTCTTCGCCGAGACCGATCGAATCGTGGGTCATGACGAAGCCGACGCGAATGTCCATCAGGGATGCCAGGCGCATCGCCGGGCGGGCATAGTCGGAGAAGCACAGGAAGGTGCCGGAGTAGGGGATGACGCCGCCATGCAGCGCCATGCCGTTCATGGCAGCCGCCATGCCGTGCTCGCGGATGCCGTAGTGAACGAAGCGCTGGCCATAGTCGCCGGGCGCGATGTTCTTGGTCTGGCTGGTCTTGGTATTGTTGGAGCCGGTGAGATCGGCCGAACCGCCAATGGTCTCGGGCACGACGCCGTTGATGACCTCAAGGGCCATTTCCGACGACTTGCGGGTGGCGACCTTCGGCTTGTCGGCGGYGAGCTTCTTTTTGTAGTCGGCGATGGTGGCGTCGAAATTGGCCGGCAGGTCGCCGCGCATGCGGCGCTCGAACTCGGCGCGAACCTCGGTTTCGGTCTCGGCGAGACGCTTTTCCCAGTCGTTGCGCTTCTTGGCCGCGTTGAGGCCGGCGAGGCGCCATGCGTCGAGGATGTCGGAGGGGATTTCGAAAGCGGGATAATCCCAGCCAAGCGCCTTGCGGGTGGCTTCGACTTCGGCGGCACCCAGTGCCGAGCCGTGGACCTTGTTGGTGCCGGCCTTGTTGGGCGAACCAAAACCGATGGTGGTCTTGGCGGCGATCAGGGTCGGGCGGTCGGAACGCTTGGCAGCCTCGATGGCACCAGCGATCGCCTCGGGGTCATGGCCGTCGATGGCGATGGTGTTCCAGCCTGATGCGGCGAAGCGAGCGAGTTGGTCGGTCGAGTCGGCGAGCGAGATCGGGCCGTCGATGGAGATGTTGTTGTGGTCCCAGAAGACGATCAGCTTGTTGAGCTTGAGGTGACCGGCAAAAGACAGCGCTTCCTGCGAGATGCCTTCCATCAGGCAACCGTCGCCGGCGAGCACGTAGGTGTAGTGGTCGGATGTCTTCGTAGCCCGAGAGATAGAGCAGCGAGTACAGCAGCATCGAGCCGTGGCCGGCTGACAGCACGAAGCGGTCGCGGTCGTGCCAATGCGGATTGGCCGGATCATGCTTGAGGAAGCGGGTGTAGAGCACGGTTGCGACGTCGGCCGCGCCCATCGGCAGGCCGGGATGGCCGGAATTGGCCTTCTCCACGGCATCAATGGACAGAAAGCGGATCGCATTGGCCATCCGGTCGTGTTTTTCGCGCGAGGACATCGTCCCTCCCATAAGCCGTGGAAAGCGGGGCGGCGACACCCCGGAAAAGTGCGCGACACATAGCAGGCATAGGGCTTGAGTCAATAAATCGGTGCGTTTTCACACCCTCCTTGCGGCGCCAAGTCACGCCTATGCCGGTTTCGGATATCCGGAGTGATGCGCTTAACAGGGGAAAGGCGAAACAGCTTTGTTGACGCCTCGTTCAACCGGTGCCTAATGTTTCAGACATAACGCGTTCTGAAACGTGCGCGATTCGGTGATGGGCGAGGGTCTACGGGAGCCATGACCGGGGATACGACACTCAGGGAAGTCATTGGCCGGCTAGGCAAGGCGATCGATACGCTGGAAGGCGCTGTCGCCGTGCGGCTGGAGCATGAACAGGATTACGGCGAAGCAGAAGCCGAGGTCCAGCGCATGAATGCCGACCGCGCCCGCCTTGCGCAGGAGCTCGACAATTCCGAAGCCCGCGCCGAACGGCTGGAAGAAGCCAACAAGGAAGTCTCGCGACGGCTCGTGACCGCCATGGAGACGATCCGCGCCGTGCTGGACAGGTAGGATGGAGATGGCGCAAGTCACTGTTACCATCGACGGCAAACAGTACCGCATGGCCTGCGACGAGGGGCAGGAAGAGCACCTCATCGATCTCGCCAGCCGCTTCGACCGCTATGTGCTGCATCTCAAGGATTCATTCGGCGAGATCGGCGACCAGCGGTTGACGGTCATGGCCGGCATCATGGTGATGGACGAGTTGTCGGAGCTGCAGAAGCGCGTCAAGGGCATGGAGAGCGAAGTGCTGACGCTGCGCAAGACGCGCGACGATGCGCTCACCAAGGCCGACAAGAACGACGCCGCACTGACCGGCGCGCTGGGCTCGCTGGCCGAGCGCATGGAACATCTGGCGATGAGCTTGGCGAAGAAGGTTTAGGGACGGCCGATTCTGTAGCGTTGGCGGCCGCCAGAACGGTTGCCGTTGTCCTGATCAGCCTTTGCCAGAGCGGTCCCTGATTTAGATTCGGTAGCTCCGGCGGCTGACGCATGCCTGCTGCGGCAATCTGGTTCCCTCACAGATATCACGACCGTCGCGGCATGGATCCCCGGGATCTCCGCCACTCGCTACGCTCGCGCTCCGACCCGAGGATGACGGGAACCGAGGACGCTTTTGGCTATAGCGCCCTGCCTTAATGTTCGATGCGTCTGAATGATGTCGCTGGCTCTGGCTGCAGGCTGTGCCGATTGGCGTGCCAACTCCCGCGACCGTCATCCTCGGGTCGGAGCGCGAGCGTAGCGAGTGGCGGAGATCCCGGGGATCCATRCCGCGACGATAGTGCTATCGATGACGGCGCCAGATTACCTTGGTCCAGCCCTCGCAGCTAAAGCAGGTGCCACGAAATGTCGTTCCAGTTAGGATTTCGCTCCTCGATCAGATTGATCTTCCATTGTCGCGGCCACTTCTTGATAACCTTCTCCCGCGCGATCGCATCGACCACCAAATCATACTCATCGAACCAAACCAGACGCACCGCGCCATAACGCGCCGCAAATTTCGAGCCCGTACCGGTCTGATGCTGCAGCAGACGTCCAGCAAGGTCAGACGTCACGCCGGTGTAGAGCGTTCCGTTTTTCTGTGACGCCAGAACATAGACATAACCCTTGCGAGCCATGTCTGGAGTTTAGCTAACCGCCAGTACATCGCAAGCATTACCCTAATCCATCGCCATCAAATTTGCGGTTATACTTAGGCAGCGCCGCTTCAGGCACGAGGATGACAGAGATGGGGCCGTCATCGATAGCACGGCTGTCACGGCATGGGTCCCCGGGATCTCCGCCACTCGCTGCGCTCGCGCTCCGACCCGAGGATGACGGAAACCGGGGGCTTCGCCAATCTTCGGCGTGGCTGATTGAAGACTATTCTCTCGCCGGGCTTTTCTCTGGCCTGGTCCTTTGGTGATGCCGTCCCCATCTCCGTCATCCTCGTGCCTGAAGCGGCGAAGCCTCGAAAGGTCACGAGGATCGTCGTGCTCGATGACGGTGCCGGTTTGGCGTGGATAGAAGGATGCGCGTGCTGCGATCAAACGAAAAAACGCGCCGGCAAAACCAGCGCGTTTTTGTTTGCGGTTGCATCGGAGCGGGAGCCCCCGCGCCAAAAGCTCAGGCGTCGATGGTGCGGAGCGCCTGGGCCTGCTTCTTGGCGGCGGCCTTGACCGCGTCCTGGACCTTTTCGAAAGCACGGACCTCGATCTGGCGGACGCGTTCGCGGGAGATGTCGAACTCGGCCGAAAGCTCTTCCAGCGTCAGCGGCTCGTCGGAAAGACGGCGCGCCTCGAAGATGCGCTTTTCGCGGTCGTTGAGCACCGACATGGCGCTCGCCAGCATGCCGCGGCGGTTGTCGAGCTCGTCCTGCTCGATGAGCATGGTTTCCTGGCTGTCATGGTCGTCGACAAGCCAGTCCTGCCACTCGCCCGACTCGCCTTCGCTGGCGCGGATTGGCGCGTTCAGCGAAGCGTCGCCCGACAGGCGGCGGTTCATCGACACCACCTCGGCCTCGGAGACATTGAGACGGGTTGCGATCTCGGTGATGTGCTCGGGCTTCAGATCGCCATCGTCGAGCGCCTGGATCTTGCCCTTGACCTTGCGCAGGTTGAAGAACAGCCGCTTCTGATTGGCGGTTGTGCCCATCTTGACGAGCGACCACGACCGCAGGATGTACTCCTGGATCGAGGCCTTGATCCACCACATGGCATAGGTGGCGAGACGGAAGCCACGCTCTGGCTCGAATTTCTTGACGGCCTGCATCAGGCCGACATTGCCTTCCGAGATCACCTCGCCGATGGGCAGGCCATAACCACGGTAGCCCATGGCGATCTTGGCCACGAGACGCAGATGGCTGGTGACCAGCTTGTGGGCAGCCGAGGTGTCCTCATGCTCGTTGTACCGCTTGGCGAGCATGTACTCTTCCTGCGGCTGGAGCATCGGAAAGCGGCGGATTTCTTCCAGGTAGCGGCTGAGGCCGCCTTCGCCGGAGACGATACTAGGTAGTGACTGGGCCATAAAGCGCCCTCCCTCTTCACGAGAAATGCTCCCTGATCCTGGCGAGCATGTGGCGCGGCTGCCGAATGCACTGTCGCGCCATGGGTTTTATACAGGAACAAAACCGGAAAAGACACGATTTGTTCAACGCGAAACAGAGTGTCACGCCTAAGTGAACAATACGAGTCAGGTTTTCTGATCGACGATTCAGAGATTCCGAAAGCCGTCGACCAATTCCCCCATGTCGCGAGGCAAGGGAGCCTCGAACCGCATGATCAAATGGGAAGTAGGGTGGCGAAATGCAAGTAGCCTGGCGTGCAATGCCTGGCGCGGAAACGCCTTCACGGCTGATTTCAGCGGCTCAGGCAGCCGGTTCGACTTGGTGCGGAAGGCCTGGCCGTAGTCGGGGTCGCCCAGGACGGGATGGCCGATATGGGCCATGTGGACGCGGATCTGGTGGGTGCGGCCGGTTTCCAGCCGGCATTCGACCAGGCTGGCGGTGGCGAACTCCGCCTGCTCCGAACCAAAACGCTCCAGCACGGTGAAGTGGGTGATGGCGTGGCGGGCGTCGTCGCGGTGCTCAGGCACCACGGCGCGGCGGACGCGGTCTGAATGGCGGCCGAGCGGAGCGTCGATGGTGCCGGTCATGCGCTGGGGGAAGCCCCAGACGAGTGCATGATAGGCGCGTTCGAGGTCGCCGGTGCGGCCATGGTCGGCGAAGGCCTCGGACAGCGATTTGTGGGCGCGGTCGGTCTTGGCCACGACCATGACGCCTGACGTTTCCTTGTCGAGTCGATGGACGATGCCGGGCCGCTTGACCCCGCCGATGCCTGAGAGGCTGTCGCCGCAATGGTGGATCAGCGCGTTGACCAGCGTGCCGGTCCAATTGCCGGCACCTGGGTGGACGACGAGGCCGGCCGGCTTGTTGATGACGATCAGCTCGTCGTCTTCATAGAGGATGTCGAGCGCGATCGCCTCGCCCTCGGGTGCAGCCGGTTCGGGCTCCGGCATATCGATGGCGATCTTTTCGCCCGAAACCAGCTTACGCTTGGCTTCGTTGACGACATTGCCGGAAACGCGCACCGCGCCCTGCTTGATCAGCGCCTGGACCCGGCTGCGCGACAGATCGGGTGCAAGGCGACCGGCCAGCCACTGATCGAGCCGCAGACCTGCGGCATCGGAGTCGGCCTCGAGCACTATCAAAGTGCCTGTCGCTTCGCTATCTGATGCGCTCATCACAATTGTTCCGGAAGTTTTGCCATGTCTCGGCCCGCTATTGAAGAAGAAGACAAGCCGCTCGACCCGTCGGTTGAGCGCGTCCGCAGGAAACTCGTCCGCTTCTTCATCATCAATTTAGGGCTGTTGTTGGTCGCCCTTATGGCTGTCATTGGCGGCATTGTCTACAAATCGCGAACGGCTGAGCCTGCTGCCGCGATTGTGGGCGGTGAAATTCCCGTGGCCGCGGGTAGCCAGCTGAGCGGCGATATCGTTTTGCCCGCAGGCGCAAAGATCGTGTCGCAGTCGCTCTCCGGCAACCGCATCTCGATCGACGCGGAACTCGCCGACGGCAGCCACACGATCTATGTCTACGACATCGCCCAGCGTCGGCTGATCGGCCAGTTCGCGGTCAAAGCGCAGTGAGCGGGGCACAGTGAGCGAGTTGCCTGCCTCGGGGCGCAAGGTCGCCACGGTTTCGGTTGTCGTCGCCGACTACGACCAGGCGATCGCCTGGTATGTCGAAAAGCTCGGCTTCGTGCTTGACCAAGACGTCGATCTCGGCGGCGGCAAGCGCTGGGTGACGGTCGAGCCGGGCGGTGGGCAAGGTGCGAGGCTGCTGCTGGCCAAGGCGGACGGGGTGGCGCAGGCGGCAAGCATCGGCAACCAGACCGGGGGCCGCGTTTTTCTGTTCCTTGAGACCAACGATTTTGCCCGCGACCATGCGCTGATGCTTGAAAAGGGCGTCGAATTCCGCGAAGCGCCGCGCCACGAGGCCTATGGCACGGTCGCCGTATTCGCCGATCTCTGCGGTAATCTGTGGGATCTGCTCGAACCCAAGAAGTAATTGGCGCATTGCAATAATATCGCGGCCGAGGCTGTTGCTTTTTCGAAAACGCCAGCCTATATCGCCGATCTCGGCTGCGCCCATCGTCTAGCGGTCAGGACACCGCCCTCTCACGGCGGGAACAGGGGTTCGATTCCCCTTGGGCGTACCAACCAAATCAAGCGCTTGGCTGAGCCGCTGCAAAATCCATCAAATAACGGTCGTTCTGTACGCTGCCTGGCGGATCGCTAGACTCGCGGCTTGACGCTTTTCCAAGCCCCGCATTCAATCGCCGCCGGGCCCCAGGGGATGTGGCTATGGCGGTAGGCAATGCTAATAGGTATGCCGTCGTGGAAGAACGGCGGAATGACGCGAGGCGATATTGAGGGGCTTGGGGATGAAGAAGGTAGGGCTCCTGGCCGCTATGGCCATGCTCGCAGTTGCTGGCTGTACGACGCTGCCCGCCGAGTATGCAGCCACACTCTCGACCCAAGATGCAAAATGGCGGTCGCCGGAGTGCGAACAAATCCGCGCGGCGGCATTGAACTACGAGGCTGGAGAAAAGAAGACATTGAGCATACCGGCCAGTCTGTTGCTTGGCCCGTATGGGCTTGGTATCGCGCTGGCTGGAAAAGAGCATCAAGAAAAGAAACGAAAGCTACTCGCCCGCGATATGCATATGCGATGCTCAAGTCTGCCCCTTCCGAAAAGCCTGCAAATCAATCCTGACGCGTAAGGGTTGGGTCTCGGGGAACATTTAGAACGCGACCAGCTTTTGGCCTCACCCGCGCGGCGGCGGCCATGCGGCTCCCCAGGCTGACAGCGTGTCTTGCAGCCGGATTCATCGCAAGCGGTTCAGATCCGCGGCACGGCCGTCGATGATGGCTTCCATGGAAAAGAAGCCGGTTACCGTCGCCAGGTCGAAATTGGTGATGAGCTTCTGGTAAAAGGCGTCGTAGCCTGACATGCCCTTGGTCACCACCTTGATCAGGTAATCCCAGTCGCCGCCGATGCGGTAGAAGTCGATCACCTCGGGCAGGCGCTCGACATGCTTGCGGAAATTGTCGGCCCATTCCTTGGAATGATGGCGGGTGCGGATCATGACGAACACCGTCAGATCGTAGCCGAGCGCCGACAGATCGATGTCAGCGTGCGTTCCACGGATCAAGCCGCTTGTGTTGAGCCGCTGCAGGCGGCGCCAGCAGGCGTTCTGCGAAAGCCCGACACGCTCGGCCAGATCGCGCTGCGAAATCGCGCCGTCCTTTTGCAGGCACGACAGGATCTTGAGGTCAATTTCGTCGATCTTTTCCATCCCGGCGATCATATGACCCAAATTGACCGAAAAGTCGCGAGAAAACGATGAAGTTTCAACGGTGATATCCGATTAGAATCGCGCCCTGGTACCTTCCCGGGAGAGATTCGATGGAAACCGTGTGCTCCGACAAGTCTGGCGGCACTGGCCTGCTGCAGAAATTCAGGCAAGGCCTGGCGGCCGGCGATGTGGTTTCACAGCTGCGCGAAGGCCTCGTCGGCAAGGGCGCGAAAGTCGACGGTCCGTTCGGTCCCAAGGCCATGGTCTATGCGGATTATGTCGCTTCGGGGCGAGCGCTAATGCAGATCGAGCGCTTCGTTCTCGAGGAGGTTCTCCCTTACTACGCCAACAGCCATACCGAGGCGTCCTATTGCGGCGGCATGATGACCCGCCTGCGCCGCGAGGCGCGGGCGGCGATTGCCGATTGCTGCGGCGCGAGCGACAAGCACGCCGTCATCTTTGCCGGCTCGGGTGCTACGGCCGGCATCAACCGGCTGGTCAAGCTTCTGGGCGTGACTGATGCTGTCGCTGCTGGCAAGCGCGTCCGCGTCGTCATCGGCCCCTACGAGCATCATTCGAACATCCTGCCCTGGCGCGAAAGCGGGGCAGAAGTCATCGAGATCGCGGAATGTGCCAACGGCGGGCCCGATCGCACCGCACTGGATGACGTGCTGCAAAGGGGCGCCGACCTTACCGTCTGTGCGTTCTCGGCCGCCTCCAATGTCACCGGAATCATCACCGATGTCGCTGCAGTCACCAGGCTAGTGAAGGCGGCGGGCGCGAAAATGGTCTGGGACTATGCCGGTGCCGGGCCCTACATGCCGATCGCCATGTCGCCCGAAAGTGACGCCGACATCGACGCGGTGGTGATCTCGCCGCACAAGTTTTTGGGCGGCCCGGGTGCCTCGGGCGTGCTGATCGTGCGCCGCGACGCGGTCGTGACGGACAAGCCGTCCTGGCCCGGCGGCGGCACCGTCAAGTTCGTGTCGCCGACCAGTCACGACTACAGCACCAGCCTGGAGGCTCGGGAGGAAGCGGGTACCCCCAACGTGGTGGGCGACATTCGTGCCGCCCTTGCCTTCCTGGTCAAGGAAGCGCTCGGCGCGGACGCGATGCAGGCCCGCAATGCCGAATTGACCCAGTGCGCCATGGCCGCATGGGAGGGAGTTGAAAACATCGAATTGCTCGGCGCGCTGTCGCCGCAAAGGCTGCCGATCTTTTCGTTCCGCGTGAAGGACGGCAGGGGCGGCTATGTCCACCAGCAGCTCGTCACCCGCATGCTGAGCGATCGCTTCGGCATCCAGGCGCGCGGCGGCTGCGCTTGTGCCGGACCTTATGTGCATCGGCTCTTGTCGATCGGCGAAGCGGAATCGCAGCGCATGCGCGAAGCGATCCTTGCCGGCGACGAGATCAGCAAGCCTGGATTCATCAGGCTCAATTTCAGCGTGCTGTTGCCGGAAGAGAAAGTGCAGTTCATCCTCGATGCGGTGAGGCAGCTGGCAGGGGACGCGATGCAATACCAATCACGCTATGATTTTGATGCCAGTCGCGCGATCTTTTACCCGCGCAATGTCGAAATGGCGGAGGCTTGAGAGATGGCAAGACCCGATATCGCCGCCTTCTTCGATCCGCGCACCTGGTCGGTGCAATATGTCGTTTCCGACCCGCGAACCAGGCAATGCGCAATCATCGATCCGGTTCTCGATTTCGACGAGAAGTCGGGTGCGACGGCGACGACCAATGCCGACCGGCTGCTCGATTTCGTTCGTGCGCAGGACCTCGAAGTGCAGTGGATTCTCGACACGCACCCGCATGCCGACCATTTCTCGGCCGCTTCTTATCTGAAGGCCAAGACCGGCGCGCCGACGGCGATCGGAGCGCGCATCGTCGATGTGCAGAAGCTTTGGGCCGGCATCTACAACTGGCCGAGCCTGCGCACCGACGGCTCGCAATGGGATCGGCTGTTCGACAAGGGCGATACGTTTGAGATCGGGGGCATCAAGGCAGGCGTGATGTTTTCGCCCGGCCATACGCTGGCTTCGGTGACTTATGTCGTGGGTGACGCAGCCTTCGTGCACGATACCGTCTTCATGCCGGACAGCGGCACGGCGCGCACGGATTTCCCCGGCGGCAGCGCCAATGCGTTGTGGGCGACGATCCAGGACATTGTGGCGCTGCCGGACGACACGCGCATTTTCGTCGGCCATGACTACCAGCCGGGTGGCCGCGAGCCGCGCTGGGAGAGCACGGTTGCCGCCCAGAAAAACCAGAACATCCACCTGACGCGTTATGAACGCGAAGAAGACTTCGTAGCGTTCCGCAACGAGCGCGACAGCACCTTGCCGATGCCCAAGCTGATCCTGCATGCGTTGCAGATCAACATCAATGGCGGCAGGCTTCCCGAACCGGAAGCCAACGGCAAGCGCTATTTGAAATTCCCGCTCGATGCGCTCAACGGAGCTGCCTGGGGTTAGGCTTGCGGTGGCGATGGCGACAGATCGTCCATCGCCGGGGCCTGCCCTTGAACCGGTGATCCCCCTCTCGTAGCTTCGCCGGACTCATTCCCGCGTTGCCGCAAGGCCTTTGCCTTTCGCGCCGGCGGGTTGGATTTGGAGATGCTGCTCATGATGACCGGACCGATCTGCAAGGCTGCGCGCGCGATTGTTGAAATCACGCGGGCGAAACTGGCGACGGCGTCGAATGTGGACGAGCTGGTCATCGAGGCGTTCGAAAGACAGATCTCGATACCCGCCGACGATACAATCCTTGCGCTCCAATCGGCGCTGGAGCGGCTCGGAGCTGTGTTCATTCCGGAGGAAGGCGCCAACGGCGCTGGCGTCCGGCTCAAGTTCAGCCGTTCGGTGACCCGGCGCCTGTCGACGCTGGAAGGCGAAGGTGGCCCTGTGGCGAGCGACGACGTTCCCTGACAGCAGCGAGCGCGCCGCCAGTAATCAGCGGCGCTTCGCTTTGGCTGCTTTTGCCTTTTGCTCTTCGGCAACTTCCTCGGCGCGGAGCCTGGTGACGCGTTCGATCAGTTTCACCGGCACGGGTTCGGCGAGCGGAAACCGCAGCGTGCCCTTGCCGGCGACATAGGGCATGATCTCGTCCTTGAGCGTTGCGACGAGATGAGCGGAGGCGGGGTGGAGCGAATAGTGCTCTTTCCAGCCGGAGAAATAGATCACCTGGGCCCCATCCAGCTTGTAGGCAGGGATCTGGTAGGAGATGACTTCCTCGGCGCCTGGCAGGACGTCGCGGATGATGGCGCGGACTTTTTCCAGCGTGTCCCGCGAGGTTTCCGGTTGGGCCGCGATGTATTCATCGACGGAACTGAAGTCGGACTTAGCCATGGCGTCCTCTAAAGCTCAGGGATTTGTCGCCGCCGGCAGAGCCCGTGAAAACTCGACGCCGTCGATGATGAAGAGTTGAGGAGCGGGCGCGGCGGCGACGCGTTCGATGCCGTCATCACACGAAAACACCGGCCAGCCGGTGTCCGTGCACAAGATGTCGACGAACCAGTTGCCGAGCTGGTTGGTCATGCTGATCCGCAAGGCGCCGTCGCGCAGACGGCGGACATGCGAGCCGTTCGCCGCCGTCCAGGTCCAGGGTCCGCCAAGTGGGGGGCGTGCAAACAGGATGAAGGGATAGACCTGTTGCGGCAAGCCCTCATACTCCGCAGCGTTGCGATAGCGCATCATCGCGGTGGCGTAATTGGCGGCAATAGCGGGCCAAGGTGCATAGAGCGCCGCCATGCCGTGCTGATGCGGATCGGTGAGCATCTGACGGCCATGAGTCGCTTCGCCCCGGGCCGCCGATGACGCGGCGAGGATGACGATTATCGTGGCAACCAGCGTAGCGAGACGTTGCGTCATATGCCCGGATTGGATCGACCTGCCGGGTGACATTGTCGTCGCTCAACAGCGCAGGATCAATGGGCGGATGAAAATCCGCATGCCAGATCGCAGAAAAAGTCGAGGATTTAGGCGAAAACACCCCATCCGGGCGTCAGAGGCGCTCGAATATCAGGGGGAATCCATGTGAAATACATCATACACACCCGAAAGCGCCGCGCTTTCGGGTGTCGATGTGCCACCGCATTTTGCGTGAAGTTCTGGCAGCCTGAAGTTCAGGCGGCGTTTCTCGTCCGAAGCCGCGGTATGCTGGCCAGCAGCAGATCCTTGTCGCGCACGCCGCCACGGTAGAGCTTGAGAAGAGTCCTCGCTATTTCGCTTGCCCACACCGAGCTGGGGTCTTCGCCGCGTTCGAGGCAAATCTGGTCAAACACGCGCTGAAGAAGCGCGAGATCCTTGGGATAAATCGGGGAGTTCGGCTGGGTGAAAAGTACGTGCTCCATAGTCTTCTCCCATATGGGGCTTGTCTTTTGACATCTTGCTGCTGAGTTTTTGCCTGCTGGTTGTCGTGGTCAGCCAAGCTGACCGAAGTGGATGCTTAAACCCTGACTATGCCTGCCGACATAGAATGGGGATAGAGTTCAGCATCATTAGAAGTACCTGGCGCAGGCGATAGCATCGACATGCCTCCTCGAGGCAAAGATTGCATGCTGGCGTGGTTCATTTCAGGGCGGAAATTTTGCTCTACAACCCACGTCATGTCGAGTCACCCTGGGTTGTATCGGAGTTGCGAGGCGGCCCAACCAAGTTCGGCGAAAAAGCCCGCTGCGAGGGGCTGCGGCGGGCCTTTCCGGAGCGTGGCTGAAAGGAAAAGACCACACTCGATTGCGCGTTTGCGCCTGAAACTGAACTCGCAAACAAGTGTCGCGGTTCCACCCTGGCGAACGATGGGCGCTGCCGCCGCGATCACGAATTATGAAAGGGGGGAACCGATCCGTGGCGGGGACATTGAGCCACGTTGCCGCCACTTGCGGCCAAAGGAGGCCACGTTCAAAGGAGGAAAGTATGTCACACAAGCTCATGGCAGCTTTGATTCTGTCGATAGGTCTTTCCACTGCGGCTTTGGCACAGACAACAGGTTCGATCCAAAGGGCGCCTGACCGGGCGACTCAGTCGATCGGAGAGGCTCAATATCCTGGCAATGTAGCTGGTACTATGAACTTCGGCGCTGACATGAGGGCTCATTGGCAGTCGCTTAGCCCTCTACAGCAGGCGCAAGTGAAGAACGATTGCGCATTGCAGACTTCAGGCGGAACAGGCGGGAACCAGCGGCTCAATCTGGCCGCACCTTTGGCCGGAACTTCCCGCATATGCTCCTGGGTCAACACCCTATAAGCACGACTGTTGCTTTGATTGACGCAAATCGGCTCCGCTCATGCATACCGGAGCGGAGCTTGTGTTGGTGACGCCTAGTGGAATTGCGCTGTGATGATTGTCACTTGCCTTTACCAATTGTTCACCAAACGACCGCACCATTGACACGCGCAATGTATCGAGTGCGCGTCTTTGGCAACGCCCGGCGGGCTGCACACCCTTCTGCCCGCCGGTGTCTGCCGGACTATCCCGGCCTTTCCAACAACTCCGGCATGACTTAGCCTGACGCGGACCGTCCGGCATGAGGCGGCTGAATGACGGCCGACAGGCCACAGATCGCAAGAAGGGCATGAACGCTTGGCTGAAATGACCATCATCGTCGAATTCGAGACACTGGATGGGGCGGAGGAGCAGTTCCTCGACCTGATCTCGGAACATGCGCGTGCGACCTTGCAGGAGGAGCCGGGCTGCCTGCGCTTCGAGGTGATCAAGCCGGTGGAGCGCGACGGCAGCGCGATCGCCAACAAGGTGATGGTCAACGAGCTTTATGCCGATGAAGCAGCCGTTGCAGCGCATGAACGCAACCCGCGCATGTCGGATGTGCAGGCGGCACTTTCGCCTTTGCTCAAGTCGCGCCGGCTGATCCTGGCCAAGTCGCTTGGCCTGGTGGACCCCAATGGCGGCATGCGCCCCGAAGAGCTCAATGCCGCCAACGACGACTAGGGGGCGTAAGCCTCGGCGCGGTCGGCCTGCAGCGCTGACCCACTTGCGCCTTCGGTGATGCACTCGAATGCGTTCCGTTGCGGCTCTCGAAATTCACTATTTTTCAGCTTGGCCTGAGCTGAAACTGCGCACGTGCTGAAGTGCGGCGTTAAGGTTAGTCAATCGTTAATGCTTCTGCGGCAAGGTTGGCAGCGGCGGTCTGCGGGGGAGCAGCATCGCCCTTGCATGCAGGGCTGACGGATGCGGAAAATTCTGGGGTCGTCGGACGTCAACGATCCGACCGGCGAGCCGGCCAATGGCCAGGCGGTGACGATCGAGGCTCGCAACGGTCGGGCCTTGGACGACGTAAATTTGCCTTATGCCGATCTCGAACGGACGATCGATTCGATGAATATGGGCGTGGTGCTGGTCGACGCCGGGCTCAGCGTGCTGTTCCTTAACCAGGCTTTCTACGAGATATGGAAGGTCACCGTCGATCAGGTCGCCGCCGGCTGCCCGTTCAGGACGCTGATGGACGTCAACCGCCACAATGGCGTCTACGCCATCGCCGATGACGAGTGGGAAGGCTATGTCGCCTCGCGCGAAGCCGAGATTCTGGCCGGCGACGTTGCGCCGCGCGAGTTCCGCCGCGCCGACGGCTGCACCATCATCTATTCGGTGACGGCACTTTCGGGCGGCAAGCGGCTGGTTTCCTACTACGACGTCAGCGCGATGAAGCAGCGCGAGGTCGAAGCCGTCGAGGCGCGCCACCGCTTGGCGGAGGTGCTCGAATCGCTGCCGGCGGGCGTTGTCATCTACGACCGCGACGACCGTTTCGTGCTCGCCAACCGCAAGCTCAAGAACGCGTTGCCAGCGCTCGGCGATGTCATGACCGAAGGCAGCTCGCTGCGCGACAGCCTGGTTGTGGCGCAGCGCTCAGGTTATTACCGCGACACCGGCGACGCCGAGCTCGATGCCCTTTACGATGCCGATCCGGAAGCCTGGGTCGAGGGCATGATCGGGCACTATCACACCAGCCAGGCGGTGCGGGAGCGGCGCAATCCCGACGGACGCTGGTATCAGGTGTTCGACCAGCGGCTCGCCGACGGTACTTTCATCGGCGTGCGTGTCGACATCACCGAGCTCAAGCTGCGCGAACGCGCGCTTCAGGAAAGCATGCGCGAAAACGAGGTTTTCCGCAGCCTCATCGACAATGTGCCGGTGTCTATCTACGCCAAGCATGACGATCTCAGACTAATGTATGTCAACCAGGGCTGGTGCGAGCTGACCGGCTATTCCAAGCAGGAAGCGATCGGCAAGACCGATTTGGAGATCTTCGGCCCCGAAGGCGAGCCATTCATGGAGGCCGACCGAGAGGTCATGCGGCGCGGCACGACCGTGGAGATCGAAGAGACGGCCACATGTGCCGACGGCATCGTGCGTCATCAGTTCGCCCGCAAGGGCGCGATGGTGGCGTCGGATGGCTCGCTCTACCTGATCGGTTCGACGACCAACATCACCGAACTGAAGCAGCGCGAGGCCGAGCTTGAGGAGGCACAGCGCCGGGCAGTGTTGGCCGACCGCGCCAAGTCGGAATTCCTTGCCAATATGAGCCACGAAATCCGCACGCCGATGAATGGCGTGCTCGGCATGGCGGAGCTTCTGGCGAAGTCCGATCTCGATCCGAAGCAGAGGACCTTCACCGACATCATTGTCAAGTCAGGCAATGCGCTGTTGACGATCATCAACGACATCCTCGATTTCTCGAAGATCGATGCCGGCCAGCTGGTGCTCGATCCGACCCCGTTCAACCTCTCGGAGGCGATCGAGGACGTAGCCACATTGATGTCCACGCGCGCCAAGGAAAAGGACCTGGAGTTGATCGTGCGCATGCAGCCCGATCTCAGGCACCTCTATGTCGGCGATGTCGGACGCATCAGGCAGATCATCACCAATTTGCTCGGCAATGCGGTGAAGTTCACCGATTCGGGCCACGTGCTGGTCGATGTGACGGGCCGCAGTGATAGCGAGCGGACCAAGCTGCATGTCGCTGTGACCGACACCGGCATCGGCATTCCCGAAGCAAAGCTCAAGCTGGTGTTCGAAAAGTTCAGCCAGGTCGATGCGTCCTCCACCCGCCGTCACGAAGGCACAGGCCTCGGCCTCGCCATCACCTCGCGGCTCGTCGACATGATGGGCGGCGAGATCGGGGTGGAAAGCGGCGAGGGCGCAGGCTCGACCTTCTGGTTCACGCTGACGTTGCCCAATGCCGGACGGCTGGAGACAAGGCCGGCGGCGCTGATCGATGTGACGGGCGCGCGCGTGCTGATCGTCGACGACAACGCCGTCAACCGCACGATCCTGACCGAGCAGATGCTGTCGTGGGGTTTCGATTCCTGTGCCGCAGAGAGCGGTGCGGAAGGGTATCGTGTGCTGAGCGCTGCGCACGCGCTGGGGGTCAAGGTCGACTGCGTCGTGCTCGATTACCAGATGCCGGGCATGACCGGTGCCGAGATGGCGCGGCTGGTGCGCCAGACACCAGGCTTGGCTGAGACGCCGATCGTCATGCTGACTTCGGTCGACCAGTCGCTGTCGGGTCCCGGATATCGCGACCTTGCGATTGATGCCCAGCTGATC
>NZ_JBFUKO010000075.1:0-15307 GCF_056400805.1 Aminobacter sp. P4_H6_2 | reverse complement strand
CCACTATCCTTGTGCTTGTCGTGGCTGCGTTCGTCGCAGGCTGCGCCCGCGGCTTCTCCGGTTTCGGCGGCGCGCTGATTTTCGTGCCGGTGGCAAGCTCGCTGGTCGGAGCCAAGCTTGCGGTGCCGCTGCTCTTGATCGTCGACCTCGTGCTGACCCCGGGGCTCATCCCGAATGCGTGGCGAAACGCCGACCGCGCCAATGTCGGCGTCATGGCGCTCGGAGCGGTCATCGGCGTGCCAGCCGGCACCTATATGCTCAGCCATGTCGACGGCGTGGTGATCCGCTGGGGCATCGTCGTCATCGTGGTTGCGCTGCTCGCCTTGTTGATGTCGGGCTGGCGCTATCACGGCCGCCCTCACGCCAGCCTGACCGCTGCCGTCGGCGCGACCTCGGGGCTGTTTTCGGGCGCCGCCCAGGTCGGCGGACCGCCTGTCGTCGCCTACTGGCTCGGCGGCGCCTTCCTGCCGCAGACGGTGCGTGCCAACATCGTGCTCTACTTTGCCATATCGAGCGTGCTGTCGATCGTAAGCTATTTGGTCGCTGGGCTGCTGACCTGGGAGACAGTGGGCCTTTCACTGACGATCGGACCGACCTTCGCTGCG
This sequence comes from Aminobacter sp. P4_H6_2, assembly GCF_056400805.1. Lineage (NCBI taxonomy): Bacteria > Pseudomonadati > Pseudomonadota > Alphaproteobacteria > Hyphomicrobiales > Phyllobacteriaceae > Aminobacter > Aminobacter sp. P4_H6_2. The sequence goes on along the minus strand of NZ_JBFUKO010000075.1, from coordinate 14,702 downwards.
GGACTTTTCATCGGCTCGCGCCTATTCAGCCGCGCCAACGAGACCACGTTCCGCCGCATCTGCTACGGCTTGATCGCGACGGCGGCGATCATCGGGCTGCCCGTGCTGGACGGCGTGCTGCGCTGATTGGGGAATGCGTGCGCCGGCCCTTAGCCGTTGAAGACGGGTCTGCTTTCAACTAGAATTCACAAACCGGGGGCATGGTGGACTCCCCGTGAGGCGCGAGCCCAAGTTCCGCCTTCGCTAGCTATGCGGAGGAAAAACCATGCCTCGTATGATTTCGCCCCAACAATTGATCCCGCTCATCGGCACCGATAGCTGCCCGCTGATCATCGACGTGCGCAGGGCAGACGCCTTTGCCACATCGCCGACACGCATCGCCGGCGCTCTGTGGCGCGACCACATGAAGTCGGACGAATGGCTGCCGCAACTGCCAGCTGGGCGCGAACTGGTTGTCTATTGTGCCCACGGCCACAATGTCAGCGAGATCGCAGTCGCGCGTCTGACGGCTGCAGGCGCCAATGTTTCGATGCTCGAAGGCGGCATGGATGCGTGGATTGCGGCGGGGGGATTGCTTGTTGCCCGCGAGGCGCGGGGTATCGTACCCGGATTGCCGCAGCCGAGCGTTTGGGTGACGCGGTCACGGCCGAAGATCGACCGCATCGCCTGCCCATGGCTGATCCGGCGCTTCATCGACCCGCTGGCGATCTTTCATTTCGTCACAGCCGAGTGGGTCAAGGATGTCGCCGACGAGACCGGGGCCATACCCTACGACATCAAGGACGTGCATTATTCGCATCGCGGCGACGAATGCACATTCGACACGCTGATATCGGAGTTCGGCCTGACCGATCCCGCACTGCTTCATCTTGCCAGGATCGTGCGCGGCGCCGACACCGCGCGGATGGATCTGGAGCCGGAGGCTGCGGGGCTGCTCGCCATATCGTTGGGCCTTTCGGCGATCGAGAGCAACGATCTCGCTCAACTGGAAAAGGGCATGACGATTTACGATGCGCTCTACGGCTGGTGCCGCTATGCGACGGCGGAAACCCACAATTGGCCGGCAAAGGCGATCTGACATGGACATGACTTCAAGCGGGGCGGCTCGCCCGTCCTTTGCCGAAGCCGTGCGCGTCTTCGCCAAGATCGGCCTGTTGTCTTTCGGCGGGCCGGCTGGGCAGATCGCGTTGATGCACCGCATCCTCGTCGGCGAGAAGCGCTGGCTCGACGAGCCACGCTTCCTGCATGCCCTCAACTACTGCATGCTGTTGCCGGGACCGGAGGCGATGCAACTTGCGACCTATGCCGGCTGGTTGCTGCACGGCGTCAGGGGAGGGCTTGTCGCCGGGCTGCTGTTCGTGTTGCCGGGTGCTCTCGTCATCACCGCGCTGTCGGCGATTTATTTGACCGTTGGCCATGTTACGCTTGTGCAGGGATTGCTGTTCGGCCTCAAGGCGTCGGTGCTGGCCGTCGTGCTCGAAGCGCTGATCAAGGTGTCGAGGCGGGCGCTGAAGAGCAGTTTGATGGTGACGCTGGCGATCGCGGCCTTCATTGCCATCGCTTTTCTCAAGCTGCCGTTCCCGCTGATCATTGCGGTGGCGGCGCTCATCGGGGCGGTGACGCATTTGCTCGGCGGCAACTCCAGCAAGACGTCGGCCGACGCCGAGCCGGAAATCGCCTATGCCATGCCGGAATGGACACGACCGAGCGCCCGGCGGTTCTTCTCCACGCTCGCTGTCTGGCTGGCGATCTGGTTCGTGCCGCTGATCGTGTTGTGGCAGCTGCTTGGGCCCGGTCACGTCTTCACCACCGAAGCCACGTTCTTTTCCAAGATGGCGGCGGTGACCTTCGGTGGCGCCTATGCGGTGCTTGCCTATGTCGCCCAGCAGGCAGTCGAGGTGCATGGCTGGCTGAAGCCGGATGAGATGCTCACCGGCCTAGGCCTCGCCGAAACGACACCGGGTCCGCTGATCCTGGTTTTGGTCTTCGTCGGTTTCCTTGGCGGAGCCAGGCTTTCCGGCCTTGCCCCTCTTGCAGGCGGTGGCGCAGGGGCGGTGGTGACGCTGTGGTTCACCTTCGTCCCGTGCTTTTTGTGGATTTTCGTCGGTGCGCCCTATGTCGAGACGGTACGCAATGTGCGCTGGCTGGCAAGCGCGCTGTCTGCGGTCACCGCAGCCGTTGTCGGCATCATCGCCAACCTTGCGGTGTGGTTTGCGCTGCATGTGCTGTTTGGCAATGTCGGCGAGATGKATTTCGGGCCGTTCGCGCTACCGGTGCTGGATTTCAGGAGCTTCGATGCGGCCGCGGCAATCATCGCGGTTGCGGCAGGCGTGTCGCTGATCCGCTACCACGCCAACATGATCGTCGTGCTCGCCATCTCGGCGATTGCCGGGATGGCCTGGCAATTAGCGCTGTAACGTCAGTCGAACAGGCTCGATACCGACTCTTCGGTCGCCGTGCGCGAGATCGCTTCGCCGATCAGGTCGCCGATCGAAACGACCCGGATGTTGTGGGCGTCCATCACCGCCTGGGTCGGCTGGATCGAGTCGGTGATGACCAGTTCCTGCAGCTGCGAGCCGCTGATGCGGGCAGCCGCACCGCCCGAAAGCACGCCATGGGTGATGTAGGCGGTGACGCTGGTGGCGCCCTTGGCGAGCAGCGCGTCGGCCGCGTTGCATAGTGTGCCGCCGGAATCGACGATGTCGTCGATGAGCAGGCAGTCCTTGCCATGCACTTCGCCGATGACGTTCATCACCTCGGATTCACCTGGGCGTTCGCGGCGCTTGTCGACGATGGCGAGCTGGGCGTCGATGCGCTTGGCGAGCGCACGGGCACGCACCACGCCACCGACGTCGGGCGAAACCACCATGACGTTGTTGAGCTGCTTGTACTTGGCCTTGACGTCGCGGGCCATGACCGGGATCGAGAAGAGATTGTCCGTCGGGATATCGAAGAAGCCCTGGATCTGGCCGGCGTGCAGGTCGAGCGTGAGCACGCGATTGGCGCCGGCACGCGCGATCATGTTGGCGACGAGCTTGGCGGAGATCGGCGTGCGGCCCGAAGCGCGGCGATCCTGCCGGGCGTAGCCGAAATAAGGAATGACCGCCGTGATGCGTCGTGCCGACGAACGCATGAAGGCGTCGATCATGATGAGAAGTTCCATCAGGTGATCGTTGGTCGGGAATGCGGTCGACTGGAGGATGAAGACATCCTCGCCGCGCACGTTCTCTTGGATCTCGACAAAGATCTCCTGGTCAGCGAAGCGCCTGACGCTTGCCTTGCCCAGCGGAATGTTGAGATAGCGAGCGACAGCTTCTGCTAGCAYCCGGTTGGAATTGCCCGCGAAGAGTTTCATACGCCGATCCTGGAAATGAATATGAGCGGGCTTTTAGCGGCCTTGAGCCGTATTGCAAGCGGACTCGCTGCTGAATCCCAAAAAAGCGACATCGTGGCGCGGAATGTCGCGGCCTAACCCGGTTTCGCCGCCAGCCAGTCGGCCAGCTGATCGATGGTGCTGTCGGCTATCGACTGCATGGTCGCGGGTGCCACCGTGGGCCACCCGTCGCCGCTGCCGCTCGATGCCGCCGTCTTTTGGCCGTTGATGCGGTGAAGCCTTGTGCCGGCCGGATCGTAGACGTCCCAGACGTAAACGACTGTCGTGTCCTTGCCTTCGGTCATCGCCGAGAAATAGCCGCGCATGATGATGCCGGGCGGCGTCGTGTCGGTGCTGCCGGCAAGCGCGATGCCGCGTGCACGTGCCCGAATGCCGAGCTGCTGGGTCAGTGGCGTCGCCGCCTCGACCGGGGTGCCGACGATGGGGGCGAATTGCACGCGTGTCTTGGTGGCGACGGCTGCCGTCTGCGCCGGAACAGCCGTGGCGGCAACAGTGGCAGCACCCGTCACTGGCGGCGCCGCGACATCGGTGYCCTCGATCTTGGCAAGTGCGTTCGACTGCTCCGTCGGTGCGATGGCCGAGGGCTCGAGCACGTCCTTGGAGCTGTTGCAGGCAGAAAGGGCGAGCACGGACAGGCCTGCCGCGCCCACAAACCAACGTTTCATCTGACCGAACTCCATGACAAACGCCCCTCAGCGTTCATCGCAATCACCGTACGATCAAGTCGAGATCATGGCGGGAAAGCGGCTTGGGCGCGGATTCGGTGGTCAGATAGGTTCGGCCGAGCGTCATTGCGGTTTCGGTTTCCGAATCCATGATGATCATGTGAGCGAACAAAGTCATATTTGGTGCGATCGGCTCGGTATTGCCTTGGTAGAACATCGGCATATCCATCCAGGACGGGGCAAAGCGCGCACCGACCGAGTAACCGCAAGCGTTGAGCCTGTGCTTGGTCAGCCCATGCACTTCCAGCGCTTTGGCGTGCGCATCGAACACGTCGCCGAATGTGTTGCTCGGCGTCATCGCCTTTTCGACCGCGACCAGTGCGGCAAGCGAAGCATCGTAAAGTTCCTGATGGCGCTTGGACACCTTGCCGGTCAGCGCTGTCCGCATCATCGGGGCATGGTAGTGATGGAACACACCGGCCCATTCGAGCGTCAGCTGGTCGTTCTTGTTGAGCTTGCGGCGGCCGGCCTTGTAGCGGCAGAGCAAAGCGTCGATGCCCGAGCCGATGATGAATTCGTTGGCGGGATAGTCGCCGCCGCCGGCAAAGATCGCGCCTTGCATGGCTGCCAGGATCTTGGCTTCGTCACCACCCTGCTTGATCAGCGGCAGCGCCGCATCGAGCGCGTCGTCGGCAAGACCGGCGGCCTTTTCGGCCTTTTCGATCTCGGCCGGGCTCTTGAACAGGCGTAGGCGACCGACGATGCCCGAGGCGTCGACGATCTGGCCGAAGGTCTGGAGCTGTTCGTCAAGGCGGCGACCGTTGAAGGCGGTCAGCCCATGAGTGTCGTACTCGACGCCGACGCGGGTGCCGAGCAGGCCAAGGTCGTTGAGCAGGTTGCGCAGGTCGAGCGTCGGGTTGGCGTTGTCGCGGTCGGTCCACAAGACGATGTTTTCGATGATCGAAGTGTGGCGCGCCTGGCGCAAATCGGCCGAACGCGTCAAAAGCGTCATCGAGCCGTCGGCCTTGACCACCAGGGACTGGAAGAAGCAGAAGCCGAACGTGTCGTAGCCGGTCAGCCAGTACATGCTCTCCTGCGCGAACAGCAGGACGGCGTCGAGCTTCTTTTCGGCCATCTCGATCATCAGCCGGTCGCGGCGGGCGTCGAATTCGGTTCGTTCGAAATGCAGCGCCATGCTTTCAGTCCTCCAGTGCTATTGCCGAAATCTGCCGTCCGTAATCTGCTTCCTTCCGGTGCGTGGTGCGCCGGTAGGAATAAAAAAGCTTTTCTTCCGCGTAGGTGCAGCGGTTCAAGGCCGATGCGGTGACGCCGGCGCTGCGCAGCCGGTCGACGGTGTAGAGGTTGAGGTCGAACATCGAATGGCCCGCATTGGCCGAGGGCGCGAAGTAGCGCGTATTGCCGGCATCCGCTTCGACGAAGCGGGCGACGAATTCCGGGCCGACCTCGTAATTGGCGGCGCTGATCGAAGGGCCGAGCACGGCAAGGATGCGCTCGCGCCTGGCACCAAGTTTTTCCATGGCGGTGACAGTATTTTCGAGCACGCCTGTGAAAGCACCCTTCCAGCCGGCATGGGCCGCACCGATGATGTGCGCTTCAGGGTCAGTGAAAAGCACCGGACCGCAATCGGCCGAGGAGGCGCCAAGGGCGATGCCTGGCCGGTCGGTGACGATGGCGTCAGCCTTGGGGCGAGCACCTGAAAATGGCCCGGTGGCCACGATCACGTCGGGTGAATGGACCTGGTAGAGGCTGAGCAAATGGTCTGCCGGTACGCCCATCCAGGCGGCGACGCGGCGGCGATTCTCGATGACCCGCGCCTGATCGTCGTCTGAGCCGACGCCAATGTTCAAGCCTTCGTAGATGCCTTCGGAGACCCCGCCGATGCGGGTGAAATAACCGTGGCGGATGCCATTGGCCTCCGCGCTGGCGAGCAAGTTGGACCGGATTGGATCCGGTTTCGAGTCGTTCAGCATTGCCGCCTTGTCTTCTCCAGGTGCGATTTCGTCAAGGCCAAGCCCCACTTMGCCGACCCGTTTTGCTGTTGCGAGCGCGGACAGTGGGGCAGCGGCAAGCTCGCTGTCAACTGACGGGCGGGAAGGGAAGTTTTGTGCCAGCGGGTGCGACCGCGATCACCTTGAACAAGGTGCCCATCGCGTCGGGGTCAGCGAGGCGCTCGACCTCGGACTGGATTTTTTCACGCGTCGCGTCGTCCGCATTGGCGCCAAGCTTGCCAGCGCGTTCGAGCAGGCCGAGGGCAAGCAGGAATTCGGCCTGTGTCCCAAGCTGTGCGTCGAGGCCATGGGCTTTTGCAGCTCTGCCAAGGGCGGAAAAGTCGACATGCGAGGTGAGGTCCGCTTCGCCGGGTGTTGCCAGCACGTCTTCGTATCGATGCTCGCGCAGCGCCTGCAGTGTGTCGCCAATGCCTGGGCTGAGATGGCCGTAGTCGAAGAACAGCCCGGCGCCACCCGAAGCAGCGATGCGCTCGGCAATGGCTTCCATGGTCGCTGTCCGGGCAGGGGCGAATTCGTAGATCGAGCCTCCAGGCGCGTCTGCTGCCTCGGCGGGCAGGAGTGCCGCCTCGATGGTTGCTGGGCCAGTCACGAAAACCAGCTCGCCCGTCTCGTCGATGCCGATGGCGCGCTCGCGCCATTMCGCACCGATCTTGACGAACTGGCGGGTCGGGATGGCGTCGAACAACTCATTGCCGACGATGAACAGTGGCGCGTCGGGCAGGGAGGATACCGTCTCGTGCCAGGCTATCTCTGCGCCGCTGGCGGCGAGGGTCTGCTTCTGGATTTCGCGCAGGCGGGGGCTGGTTTCGATCAACGCAACATTCGCGACAAAAGCCGCATCGAGCTTTTGCAACACCCGCAGCATGTCCTTCATCAACGTGCCGCGCCCAGGGCCGATCTCGGCCAGCGTCGCGTTTGCCGGCCGGCCTGATGTCTGCCATGCCGCGTAGAGCCAGACGGCGACGAGCTCGCCGAACATCTGGCTGATTTCGGGCGCGGTGGTGAAGTCGCCAGCCGCCCCGAATGGTTCGCGTGTCGTGTAGTAGCCGTCGGTCGGGTCAAACAGGCACAGCGCCATGTAGTCGGCGAYGCCTATCGGCCCCGACGCGGCGATCAGGCTGGTCATGCGCTTTTTGAGCGCGGTCATGCCGGCCTTACGGCTTGGGTCACCGGCTTGGCCGACAGCATCGCCCATACTCCGATCAGCACCATCGGCACCGAAAGCACCATGCCCATGGTCAGCCAGCCGCCGAGGAGATAGCCGATCTGTTGATCGGGCTCGCGGAAGAACTCGACGAAGATGCGGGACAGGCCGTAGCCGCAAACGAAGGCACCGGCGATGAAGCGCGGCGTCTTGAGCTTCAGGCGCGAGTGGGTGAGGAAGCGCAGAACGAGGAACAGCACCAGGCCTTCGAGCAGCGCCTCATAAAGCTGGCTCGGATGGCGCAGGAATGGCCCGCCGGTAGGGAACTCGATCGCCCATGGCACATTTGTGACCCGGCCCCAGAGCTCGGAATTGATGAAGTTGGCGACACGAACGAGGCCCAAGCCAACCGGCACGCCGGCGGCAACGACGTCGATCAGCGACCAGACGAGGATGCCGTGCTTGCGGGCGAACAGGAACATGGCGATCGTCACGCCGAGCAATCCGCCATGAAACGACATGCCGCCTTGCCAGACCGCGAAGATGTCGAGCGGATTTGAGATGTAGCGGGCGAGGTCGTAAAACAGGATGTAGCCGATGCGGCCGCCAAGCACCACGCCGGCCGCCGCCCAGACAAGGAAATCGTCGAGGGCTTCGGGCTTCATCGGCAAGATGYCGTTCGGCCACAGGCGGGTATTGGTCACCAGCCGCTTGCCGTACCACCAGGCAAAAAGAATGCCGACGACATAACCCAGCCCGTACCAGTGGATGGCCAGCGGCCCGAACTGGACGATGACCGGGTCGATGTTGGGAAAGGGCAGGGCTGCCAAAGGCAGGGCAAGGTACGCGCTCAAATCAGTCTCCAAGGCCGGCAATGCGGCGGACCATGCGGCAGGCTTTTGGCAGGGTCAAGGCAGGCAAGCCTGAGGTAACCGAGATGTCATTGCATGAGAAATGGCATTTTTGCCGCGCCTTTTGGCGCAGTGACGAAGTGCCGAGACCCTTGCATTCCAGGCCTTGCCCTACTACGTCGAATGGACAACGCGAGGGTTTGCCATGACGACCGGACCGAACCGCATTCTGGATGAGTTCGCCAAGCTGATGACCGATGCCGCAGGCGCTGCGCAGGGCGTCAAGCGCGAGGTTGAAACCGCGTTCCGCTCGCAGGCCGAACGGGCGATGAATTCGCTCGAACTGGTGCAGCGCGAAGAGTTCGAGGCCGTCCGCGACATGGCGATCAAAGCACGTGCCGAGAACAAGGCTTTGACCGCCCGCATCGAGGCACTTGAGGCCCAGCTCGCCGGCCGCAGCAGTGAAAGCGACGACAAGGCCTCACCGGCGGCGTCGCCGAAGCCTCGTACAAAGAAATAAATCGTTAACTTTTCCACAAAGCACAATCCGAAAAAGTGCTTTGTCGTGAATCGCTTACCGGCGCTTGATGAATCATCGCCGTAGCCTGTTTCCACATCCTAATGGGGTGGTGCGAAAAATTGGGCTGTTCACGATACTCCCGATCAATACACTGAATTTGTTGCATGATTCGTAACTGGGTCATGCACCCGGATGGAGCGGTCCGGCTGGGGGTATTGAGTCTGGCAGCGCTGGTCGTCCGAGTTCAAGAATAAGTTTGTTCGTCGTGTGTGCCCTTTGCGCGGAGCGCGATGGCGCTCCCGGAACGACAGGAAGCATTTATGGAACTTCTCGAACTCGAGTTCTCGCGCGAAATCCACCCGGTGGATGTTATCGAGCAGGTGGCTCACAACAACGACTGGTCATTCGAGCGTGCCGGCGATGACGAAATCTCGATTTCAGTTGTCGGCAACTGGACCGAATACCAGGTCTCGTTCTCCTGGATGGAGGATTTTGAGGCCCTACATCTGGCCTGTGCTTTCGACGTGAAAGTGCCGGAAAGCCGCACGCTTGAAATCCTCAGGCTTTTGTCGCTGATCAATGAGCAGATGCTGTTTGGTCATTTCGATCTCTGGGAGACTGAAGGCGCGATCATGTTCCGCCAGTCGCTGCTGCTTGCCGGTGGCGTCGAACCGACCAGCCAGCAGGTCGAAGTCCTGCTGTCTTCGGCGCTCGAAGCCTGCGAGTGCTATTTCCAGGCGTTCCAGTTCGTCGTCTGGTCGGGCACTTCGGCCAAGGATGCGCTGGCGAGCGTGCTGTTTGAAACGCACGGTAACGCCTGAGACTGCCTATGAGTTCGCACAACGAGCGCAAGCCCGAGATCACTTTCGCGGATTTCGACAAGGTCGATATCCGCACCGGCACGATCGTCGAGGTCGAGCCGTATCCCGAGGCGCGCAAGCCGGCGTTCAAGCTGAAGATCGATTTCGGCGCCGAGATCGGCGTCAAGAAATCGTCGGCGCAGATCACCAAATATTATACGCCCGAAACACTTGTCGGGCGGCAAGTGTTTGCCGTCGTCAACTTCCCGCCGCGCCAGATCGGCAAGTTCATGTCGGAAGTGCTGACGCTCGGTTTTCCCGACGCAGACGGCGACGTCGTTCTCGGCGCTGTTGAGCGCAAGGTGCCGGACGGCGGCCGCCTGTTTTAGGCGGTGTAGGCCGCCTTCACATTGTCCAGGAACATTTCTGCACAGGCGCTCCAAGTGTAGCGCATCGCGCGCTCGCGGGCTTCCGCGCGGTCGATCTTGAGCGCGGCGTGCGCCGCCTCGCGCAAATCCTCCGCAACCACTCCGCCTACACCATCGCCGATGATGTCGATTGGCCCGGTCACCGGATAGGCGGCGACCGGCGTGCCGCTGGCCAGCGCCTCGATGATGACATTGCCAAAGGTGTCGGTGCGGCTCGGGAAGACGAAGACGTCGGCGGAGGCGTAGATCTCGGCGAGTTCGTCGCTTGGCCGGCGGCCGAGGAAATGCGCTTGCGGGTATTTCGCCTTCAACCTTTCCAGTTGCGGCCCGTCGCCGACCAGCACCTTGGTGCCAGGCAGGTCGAGGTCGAGGAAGGCGGGCAGGTTCTTCTCCACCGCTATGCGCCCAACGCACAAGAAAATCGGGCGGGGAAGATCGATCACTGTCCTCTTGCCCGGATGGAAGTGGTTGATGTCGACGCCGCGCGTCCAGGGGCGCAGCTTTTCGAAGCCGCGCGAGGCGAGATCGTCGGCGAGCGACTGGGTCGCGACCATGCAGCCCTGACCGGAATTGTGGAACTTGCGCAGCAGCCCATAGCTCCAGCTCTCGGGCAGCGGCAGGCGGGCGCTGACATATTCGGGAAAGCGGGTGTGGTAGCTGGTGGTGAATGGGCGCTTGCGGGCCAAACAGTAGCGCCGCGCCATCATGCCGAGTGGCCCTTCGGTCACCAGGTGTATGTGGTCGGGTCGTCGCTCCTCGATGATGCGCGCGACTTGGCCCGGCGTGGTCAGCGCCAGCCGGATGTCGGGGTAAGTCGGCATCGGCAAGGTGCGGAAGATGTTCGGCGTCAGGAAATCGGCTTCGGCGTCGAACGCTTTCAGCGCTTCGGAAAGCCGTTCGAGCGTGTGGACCACGCCGTTGATCTGCGGTTTCCAGGCGTCGGTGACCATCAGGATACGCAAGAAATGTCTTCCCTGTTGCCCCGCGCGCCCAGCCAGCAGTCACCAGCCAGGAATCAGCGGCGGTCCCGTTCGATGCGGCCGCTTTTGACCAGCTTTGCATGACGCRCCGATGACGGTGCCGCTCTTCGCAACTGCGAAGGCCGGGTCAGTTCTGCTCGAAGGCGCATTTTCTTTGAGACGATATTCCTGCCTTTGGGCGGGCCAAGGAATTCGGTCCTTTGCTGAACGACCCCGCTTTGCCGAGGATATGGGCAAGCTTCGCAACCAGCGGAGCGATCCATCCTCCCAACGGCGCTCAGCGAGAGTTCAAAATGACCGAGATCACCAAGTCCCACCTTCATCAGCGACCGGCCAGCCGGCGCACGGCACTTGCGGCGCTGCTTGCGTCCGTCGTCACCGTCATCGGCTTCACCTTGYCGCATCAGGCCTTGGCGGAAGACAAGACCGCGATCAAGGTCGGCATCATCTCCGGGGAGGACGAGGACGTCTGGCGCGTGGTCAAGGCCGAGGCCGCCAAGCAGGGGCTGACTGTCGAGACCGTGGTATTCAACGACTACACCCAGCCCAACGAGGCGCTGGAGCGTGGCGATATCGACGCCAACGCCTTCCAGCACCAGCCTTATCTCGACAACCAGATCAAGACCCAGGGCTACCATATCACCCCGGTCGGCTACACCGGTCTGTGGCCCATCGGGCTCTATTCCAAGAAGCACACCAAGCTCGAAGACCTGCCGGAAGCCGCAGTGATCGGCGTGCCCAATGACCCCTCCAACGAGGGCCGGGCGCTACGCGTGCTTGCCAACACCGGCGTCATCAAGCTGAAGGACGGCACCGGCATCCTGGCGACCGTCGCCGATGTCGTGGAAAATCCCAAGAAGTTCGAGATCAAGGAACTCGATGCCGGCATCGTCGGCCGTTCGGTCGAGGACCTCGATGCGGCCGTGGTCAACACCGATTGGGCACTGAAGAGTGGGCTGAGCGCTGAAAACCGCATCTCGCAGGAACCTGTGGCCGACAATCCCTACCGCAACTTCATCGCGGTCAAGACCGGCAACGAGAACGAAGGCTGGGTCAAGAAACTGGTCGCCGCCTACCAGAACGAGACCGTCAAGGCCGAGTTCGACCGCGTCTACAAGGGCACCGGCGTCAGCGCCTATTGATCGCCCAAAGGGCTTTAGCACAGGCGGCTCGCTTTTTTGGCGGGCCGCTTTTCCACATTGTCAGGGGATTTTCATGACCCAGCATTTTGCGACCATCGAGGGGGCGCTGCCGCTTGCCCACGATGCGCCAGCCGACGACGTCATCCGTCTTGTCGACCTCGAGCGCCGCTTCGGCGAAACGGCGGCGGTGGACGGCGTGTCGCTGTCCGTGCGCAAGGGCGAGATCCTTGGCATCATCGGGCGCAGCGGCGCCGGCAAGTCGACGCTGATCCGCTGCCTGAACGGGCTGGAGCGGCCCGACGCCGGGCAGGTGTTCATCGAAGGCCGCGAGATATCAGGCTTGAGCGAACGCGAGTTGCAGCCGCTGAGGCGGCGCATCGGCATGATCTTCCAGCACTTCAACCTGCTGTCGGCGAAGACTGTCGAGGAAAACGTCGCGCTGCCGCTCAAGATCGAGGGCCGACCCAGAGCTGAGCGTTTCAAGCGCGCCGCCGAGCTGCTCGAACTCGTCGGCCTCTCCGACAAGGCAAGTGCCTATCCGGCGTCACTGTCAGGCGGGCAAAAGCAACGCGTCGGTATTGCGCGTGCGCTCGCCGCGCGCCCGGCGGTGCTGCTTTCGGACGAGGCAACATCGGCGCTCGACCCCGAGACGACGCGCTCGATCCTGTCGCTGCTCAAGGACATCAACCATAAGCTCGGGCTGACCATCATGCTCATCACGCATGAGATGGAGGTGATCCGCAGCATTGCCGACCGCGTGGCGGTGATCGATGCAGGCCGCATTGTCGAGCAGGGGCCAGTGTGGTCGGTCTTCGCCGACCCGAAGTCCGAGGTGACGCGCAGCCTGTTGGGCGGCATCCGCCCGCAACTCCCCGAGGCGTTGGCGGCCCAACTCCGCTCCAGCGGTAGTGAGGCGATCTTGCGGGTCGACATTTCTGGTGAAGCGGCACGCCGTCCGCTGTTGGCGGAACTGGCGACGTTGATCCCTGGCCTGTTCCGCCTGATCCATGGCGGCATCGATCATATTCAGGGCGAGCCGGTGGGCACGCTGTTTGTCGGCGTTATCACTGCAACCGGCGTCACTGCGACTGCCGTCGAAATCTTGAATGCCCGGGGTGCGCGGGTGGAGGTGCTTGGCTATGTCTCAGACGATGTTTGATCTGCTGCTGCGCTCGCTGTGGGAGACGGTGCTGATGACGGCGGCATCGGGGCTGATCTCGCTGCTGTTTGGCCTGCCGCTGGGACTGGCGCTTGTCGCCACCGACCGGGGCGGCATTGCCGAGCAGCCTTGGGTCAACCGGATCCTTGGCGCTGTGGTTAATGGCTTCCGCTCGGTGCCCTTCATCATCCTGCTCGTCGCGCTCATCCCGCTGACGCGGCTGATCGTCGGCACTTCGATCGGCACCTGGGCGGCGATCGTGCCTCTTTCGATTGCCGCCACGCCCTATTATGCGCRCATCGCCGAAGTGTCGCTGCGCGAGGTCGACCGTGGCCTGATCGAGGCCGTGCGGGCCATGGGCGGCGGCCGCTGGGCCATCATCCGCGAGGTGCTGGTGCCCGAAGCGTTGCCCGGCATCGTTGCGGGCTTCACAGTCACGCTGGTGACCCTGGTCGGTGCCTCCGCCATGGCGGGTGCCATCGGTGCGGGCGGACTCGGCGACCTAGCCATCCGCTACGGCTACCAGCGTTTCGAAACGGCGGTGATGGTCGCGGTGGTGGTCGTGTTGATCGTGCTTGTCTGTGGCATCCAGTGGATCGGCGACCGGCTGGTGGCGCGGCTAGACCACCGCGCCTAGGTTTTATGCCGGCACGCGGATCATAGCGCGCAGGCCGCCGAGCGGGCTGTCGCTGAGCTTGATGTCGCCGCCATGGCTGCGCGCGATATCGCGGGCAATCGCCAGTCCTAGACCGGTCCCGGTCGAATCGAGATTGCGCGCCTCGTCGAGCCGGTAGAACGGCTTGAACACTTCTTCGCGCTTTTCCTCGGGAATGCCGGGGCCATTGTCGTCGACCATGACGACCAGCATGCCGCGATCGTGGATGGCCTTGACCTCGACTTCCTTGGCATAGCGGAAGGCGTTGCCAACGACGTTCTGCAACAGTCGGGTGAAGGCGTTGGGGCGGACGTGCACTTCGGGTTCGCCGACAAGCGTCACCTTGAGCTTGCGCTTGCGCAGTCGGGCTTCCTCGCCAAGCTTGTCGAGATAGCTGGAGAGATCGAAGCGGCCGGGGTCCTCCGATGCTTCGCCGCGGGCGAAGGCGAGATAGGCTTCGAGCATAGACTGCATGTCGTCGACATCCTGGCTCAGCGCCTCGCGGTCGATCTTGCTCCCCGACAGAGCGAGCTGCAGCTTGAAGCGCGTCAGGATGGTGCGCAGATCGTGGCTGACGCCGGTCAGCATCGCCGTGCGCTGGTCGATCTGGCGTTCGATGCGCTCTCGCATCTGGATGAAGGCAAAGCCGGCGCGCCGCACTTCCTCGGCACCGCGCGGCCGGAAATTGGGTGGCATCGGCCGGCCCTTGCCAAAGCTTTCGGCAGCCTCGGTGAGCTGCAGGATCGGGCGTATCTGGTTGCGCAGGAAAGGAATGGCGATCGTCAAGAGCACCAGCGATGTGCCCACCATCCACAACAGGAAGATGTGGGTGTTGGACGCATAGGCCTGGCTGCGGCGGACGAAGACGCGCAGCACCTTGTCGTTGAGCTGGACGCGCACCTCAACGATGTTGGAGTTGCCGACGGTGTCGAGC
>NZ_JBFUKO010000074.1:0-15368 GCF_056400805.1 Aminobacter sp. P4_H6_2 | reverse complement strand
ACATTGACCACCGGTTCGCCCATGACGCCGAGTTCGCGAGCCTCGACATACTGGTCGACGAGGCTGCGGATGACGGCTTCGCTGGCACCGCGCGCCTTGGCCACGCGCGCCACCTGGAAGTAGGCGGCCTCGGGCGACAGGTGCGGATCAAGGCCGCTGCCCGAGGCGGTGACCAGCTCCATCGGCACCGGCGCGCCTGGATCGGTCTGCTTGAGCGTGTCGGCCTCGGTCTTGATGCGTTCGATCAGCTTGGCGCTGGTCGGGCCGAGATTGGAGCCGCTGGAGCCGGCGGCATTGTAGCCATCGCCGGCGGCCGAGGGGCGGCCATGAAAGTAGCGCTCGCCGGTAAAGGCCTGGCCGATCAATTCGGAGCCGATGACCTTGCCATCCTTGACGATCAGGCTGCCATTGGCCTGGTGCGGAAACAGCGCTTGCGCGATGCCGGTCATGCCCAGGGGATAGATGAGGCCGGTGATGACGGTGAGTGCCATGATCATGACAAGTGCAGGTCTGAGTTGCTTCAACATGGTGAAGGTCCTTTACACGAGGCCGATGGCGTTGATCGCCATGTCGATGGCCTTGATGCCGACGAAGGGCACGATGATGCCGCCGAGCCCGTAGACGAGCAGGTTGCGGCGAAGCAGCGAGCCAGCACCGATCGGCCGGTACTTGACGCCTTTCAGCGACAGCGGGATGAGGGCGACGATGATCAGCGCGTTGAAGATGATCGCCGACAGGATGGCGCTCTGCGGGGTCTCAAGACCCATGATGTTGAGCGCGCCAAGCTGCGGATAGAAGGCCAGGAACATCGCCGGGATGATGGCGAAATACTTGGCGATGTCATTGGCGATCGAAAACGTGGTGAGCGCGCCACGCGTCATCAGCAACTGCTTGCCGATCTCAACGATCTCGATGAGCTTGGTCGGATCGCTGTCGAGGTCGACCATGTTGCCGGCCTCACGCGCAGCCACCGTGCCGGTGTTCATGGCGACGCCGACGTCCGCCTGGGCGAGTGCCGGGGCATCGTTGGTGCCGTCGCCGCACATGGCGACCAGCTTGCCCTTGGCCTGTTCCTCGCGGATCAGGCTGAGCTTGTTCTCCGGCGTGGCCTGGGCGAGGAAATCGTCGACGCCGGCTTCGGCGGCGATGGCGGCTGCGGTCATCGGGTTGTCGCCCGTGATCATGACGGTGCGGATGCCCATGCGGCGCAGCTCGGTGAAGCGCTCCTTGATGCCGCCCTTGACGATGTCCTTGAGGTAGATGACGCCGAGCAGGCGAGCATCGCGAACAACCGCAAGCGGAGTGCCGCCGAGCTTGGCGATCTCGTCTGATATCGCCTGGATGCCACGCACGGCTTCGGTATCGACACGCCTGCCCGAAGCCGAAGTGGCGCAGGATCTGACGTAGTCGAGCACCGAATCCACAGCGCCCTTGCGGATGGAGGAGCCGTCGAAATCGACGCCGCTCATCCGGCTCTGGGCGGTGAAGGGCACGAAATGGGCGTGCAGCGAGCCCATGTCGCGGGCACGGATGCCATAACGCTCCTTGGCGAGCACGACAATCGAACGGCCTTCGGGGGTTTCGTYGGCGAGCGAGGCGAGCTGGGCGGCGTCGGCGAGTTCCTGCTCGGTGACGCCTTTGACCGGACGGAACTCGGTGGCCTGGCGGTTGCCGAGCGTGATGGTGCCGGTCTTGTCGAGCAAAAGCGTGTCGACGTCGCCGGCGGCCTCGACAGCGCGGCCCGACATGGCAAGCACATYGAAGCGCACGAGACGGTCCATGCCGGCGATGCCGATGGCCGAAAGCAGCGCGCCGATGGTGGTCGGGATCAGCGTGACGAACAGGGCGACCAGCATGATGACGGGGATGTAGCCGCCGGCATAGGTGGCGAAGCTCGGGATGGTGGCCACGGCAAGCACGAAGATCAGCGTCATGCCGGCAAGCAKGATGTTGAGCGCGATTTCGTTCGGCGTCTTCTGGCGCTCGGCACCCTCGACCAGCGAAATCATGCGGTCGAGGAACGTCGAGCCGGCGGCAGCGGTAATGCGCACGCGGATCCAGTCGGACAGCACCTGGGTACCGCCTGTCACAGCCGAGCGGTCGCCACCGGACTCACGGATGACCGGAGCCGACTCGCCAGTTATGGCGGCCTCGTTGACCGAAGCGACACCTTCGATGACTTCGCCATCGGATGGGATGATGTCGCCGGCCTCGACGAGCACGACCTGGCCGACCTTGAGGCCATTGCCGGGCACCATCTTGTAGGCGGTGCGGCTTTCGCCTTCGAGCAGCTTGGCCTGGGTTTCGGTACGCGCCTTGCGCAGCGAGTCGGCCTGGGCCTTGCCACGGCCTTCGGCCACGGCCTCGGCGAAGTTGGCAAACAGCACGGTGAACCACAGCCACAGGATGATCTGGAACGAGAAGCCAAGGCCGCCCGCACCAGTGACCAGATCCTTGACGAATAGCACGGTGGTCAGTGCCGAGACGACGGCAACGACGAACATGACAGGGTTCTTGGCCAGGCTGCGCGGGTCGAGCTTCTTGAACGCATCGCCTATGGCGGGGAGGAGGATACGAGCGTCGAGCAGGCTCGCAGATTTGTGGGTGCTCATGTGAGAGACTCCAGTTCTTTTGTTTTGCGGCGCTGCATCAGAAGGTCTGGCCAACGATCATGGCGAGGTGCTCGACGATCGGTCCGACGGCGAGTGCCGGGAAGAAGGTCAGGCCACCGACGATGACCACGACACCGGCAAGCAGGCCGACGAACAGCGGAGAGTCGGTCGGGAAGGTGCCCACGGAGGCTGGAACCGTCTTCTTCGTCACCAGCGAACCGGCGATGGCGAGTGCCGGAATGATGACCAGGAAGCGACCCATCAACATGGCGATGCCGATGGTGATGTTGTACCAGGGCGTGTTGCCCGTCAGGCCGCCGAAGGCCGAGCCGTTGTTGGCCGTCGCCGAGGTGTAGGCATAGAGGATCTCGGAGAAGCCGTGCGGGCCAGGCGTTCCGACCGACGCGACAGCACTCGGTATCAGCACGGCGATCGCAGTGAAACCGAGCATGGAGAGCGGCAGGCACAATATGGCGAGCATGGCCATCTTGACCTCCTTGGCCTCGATCTTCTTGCCGAGATATTCTGGCGTGCGGCCAACCATCAGGCCAGCAACGAAGATGGCAATGATGACGAACATCAAGATGCCGTAGAAACCAGCGCCAACGCCACCGACGATGACTTCGCCAAGCTCCATGTTGATGAGCGGGATGAGCCCGCCCAGCGCGGTGAAGGAGCCGTGCATGGCATTGACCGCGCCACAGGAGGCAGCGGTGGTGACGACAGCGAAAAGTGCCGACAATACGATGCCGAAGCGCGCTTCCTTGCCTTCCATGTTACCGCCATCGATGCCGAGCGCATGGACCAGCGGATTGCCGGCGGCTTCCGCCCAGTAGGTGATTGCGACGYCGGCGACAAACAGGATGCCCATGGTGGCGAAGATCGCCCAGCCCTGGCGCTGGTTGCCGACCATGCGGCCGAAGACGTTGGTGAAGGCAGAACCGATGGCGAAGATCGAGACCATCTGGAGGAAGTTGGAGATGGCGTCAGGGTTTTCGAACGGATGCGCGGAGTTGGCATTGAAGAAGCCGCCGCCATTGGTGCCGAGCATCTTGATCGCCAGCTGCGAGGCAACCGGACCGACAGCGATGGTCTGCTGGGCGCCTTCGACTGTGGTGGCCGCGACATAGGAGCCTATGGTCTGCGGCACGCCAAGCCAGACATAGGCAAGCGTGAGCACGATGCACAGCGGCAGCAGCACGTAGAGCGTGGAACGGGTCAGATCGACCCAGAAATTGCCGATCGACTTGCCCGAAGCGCGGGCAAAGCCGCGGATCAGCGCCATGCCGACGGCGATGCCGGTGGCGGCGGAAACGAAGTTCTGCACCGTCAGGCCGGCCATCTGCACGAGATAGGACATGGTGCTTTCGCCGCCATAGTTCTGCCAGTTGGTGTTGGTGACAAAGCTGACGGCGGTGTTGAAGGAGAGCTCGGGCGGCACCGCACCCATGGCGGCGGGGTTGAAGGGCAGCGAGCCCTGGAACCGCTGCAGCATGTAAAGCAACAGGAAGCCGGCGATATTGAACGACAGCATGGCCGCGGCATAGCCGGTCCAGTGCTGGTCCTCGCGCTCGCTGGTGCCGGCCAGCCGGTAGAGCACGCGCTCGATGGGGCCGAGGACGGGCGAGAGAAGTGTGCGCTCGCCACTGAAAACGCGCGTCATGTAGCCGCCGAGCGGCTTCACGAGCAGAATGATGATCCCGCAGAATACCAGGATCTGTATCCAGCCATTAATGGTCATTTGAGAAACTTTCCGTGCGAGCGCTGGACGGTCAGAACCGTTCGGGGCGGATGAGCGCGTAGGTCAGGTAGGCAAGCAGGAACACGGTCACTGCGCCGCCGAGGATGTATTCGAGCAACATGTTGGCGTTCCTTCAGAGGATGTCGCAGGCTTTGACGTAGGCAAAACACAAGGCGAAGAAGACGACGCCTATGGCGAGAACGAAGATGTCCATCTTCGAAGGCTCCTGTTCCGTTGAGACCGTGCACCGAGGGCGCAAGGACCATGGCCACGCGCCAAACGACGGCGTCAGGCATGCTGACGACGTTGGCCGGGCTCTGGATTTCAGGAGGGAATATGGCGCCGAACCGCATTAAGGTTCGAGAGAGCGGGGCTGGCAAAGAAATAGGAATTGCATAAAGAAAACGGCCCTCAGGCGGGTGCCTGAGAGCCGTCATGTCGTCAAATTGGTAGCTGCCGGTTCAGTAGCGGCGGCTGTTCAAGCCGGGTTTAGGCAAGGCCTTCGGCGCGCAGGGCCTTCTGCACGGCTGGACGGGCGGCTACGGTGCCGAGATAGCGCTGGATGTTGTCGAAGGACGACAGGTCGATGCCGACATGCTTGGCCCAGCCGAGAACCGTCCAGAGATAGGCGTCGGCCGCGGTGAAGGCGTCGCCCATCAGATAGGAACGGCCGTCGAGCTTGCCGTCGACATAGGCGAGGCGCCTGGCGAGGAGCTCGCGGTTGATCTCCTTGGTGGCCTCGGGCGTGTTGGGCTTGAAGAAGGCGCCAAAGACCTTGTGCAGCTCGGTGGCAACGAAGGCCAGCCACTGCTGGACGCGGTAGCGTGCCATGTCACCGGCCTTGGGCATCAGGCCGCTCTCCGGCTTCTGGTCTGCGAGGTACTGGACCAGGACCGAGGCTTCGGTCATCAACTCGCCATCGCCGAGCACCAGCGCCGGTACATAGCCATTGGGATTGGTGGCGAGGAAATCCTGCTGGGCTTCGGTGGTCTTGGTCTTGCCGTCGACCTTGACCAGATCGAGGTCGATGCCAACTTCATTGGCAACGATGTGGGGAGCCAGCGAGCAGGCGCCGGGCATGTAGAAAAGCTTCATGTCGTGGGAGACTCCGAATGTTGATGCCTCCCTCTCGCACGCGCGGGCAATGCCTCCAAGCACCCAATCGGTGAACACTATGTTACCGGTGTCGGATGCGGCTTTGGAACGGCGGCGACTCACACTGTGATTGTCTTGAGGCGCTGGGCGATCAGGCTTGCCAGCCTGCCTGCGACCTCTTCTTTGGAAAGGTCCGGCCACTCGTCGACACCGCTTTTGCTGACGATGCGGACGCGATTGCGGTCGCCGCCCATGACACCGCCCTCATGGCTGACGTCATTGGCGACGATGAAATCTGCACCCTTCCTGGCAAGTTTTGCCTGGGCGTTCTTGAGCACGTCCTGGGTCTCGGCAGCGAAGCCGACGACGAGATAGGGGCGCTGCTTGTGATGCCCGACGCCAGCCAGAATATCGGGGTTTTCGACCATCTTCAGGCTCGGGGCGCCCTCGCCCGCCACCTTCTTGATCTTCTCGCCTGCGGCATTGTCGGTGCGCCAATCGGCGACGGCCGCCACAAAGACAGCGGCGTCGGCGGGCAGAAGCTGCTCGACCGCATCGCGCATCTCACGCGCGCTCTCGACATGGACCGTCTTCACGCCCGCCGGGTCGGCAATGGTGACCGGACCGGAGACGAGGCGGACATCGGCGCCCAGCCTGGCCAGGGCTGCGGCGATGGCATGGCCCTGCTTGCCCGACGACCGGTTGGCGATGTAGCGCACCGGGTCGATTGGCTCATGCGTCGGGCCGGAGGTGACGATAATCATCTTGCCTGACAGCGGCTTGGGTTTGGAATCGAGCAGCGCTTCGATGGCAGCGACAATCTCCAGAGGTTCCGCCATGCGGCCTTCGCCGGCCTCACCGCTTTCGGCCATCTCGCCGCTCTTGGGGCCGACGAAATGGATGCCGTCCTTCTCAAGCGTCGCGCGGTTGCGGCGCGTCGCCGGGTGCGACCACATCTTGGGGTTCATGGCGGGCGCCAGCAGCACTTTCTTGTCGGTGGCGAGCAGAACCGTCGAGGCAAGGTCGTTGGCGTGGCCATTGGCGAGCTTGGCCATCAGGTCTGCGGTAGCAGGTGCCACAACCAGAAGATCGGCCTCGCGCGACAGCCTGATGTGGCCGATATCGTGCTCGTCCTGGCGGTCGAAGAGATCGGAGAATACATGGTCGGCGGTCAGGGCGCCGACCGACAGCGGGGTGACAAACTCCTGCGCGGCCGACGTCATGACCGCACGGACCGAAGCGCCGCGCTCGCGCAGGCGCCGGATCAGGTCGAGCGACTTGTAGGCCGCGATGCCGCCGCCGATGATGAGCAGGATGCGCTTGCCGTTGAGGATCATGCCTGGTCCGCCGTCTCGTCAGGCCGGCTTCAGCGCCGGCTGGATGTCGGTATGGATGAAATCGTCGCCCTTGAAAAGCAGCGGCAGGTTTCGAGTTTTGGCAAGGGCATAGGCGAAGCAGTCGCCGAAATTCAGCTTCGCGGCGTGTCCGGAACCCCTGCTGAACTTCACCCGCGCCGCTATGGCGGCATCAAGCTCCTGCTCGCCAAATGGAACGAGCGTTATCAAGGTGTCGGAAACCACCCCTTGTAGAAACGCAAGTCCTTTCGTCGGCGCAACTCCGGCCAGAACGAAAGCGCATTCGATATAGGTCGGGACTGACATCAACTTGCCCGGCGTTTCTTCCAGCATTCTGCTGAATGCCAGCGCCTCAGGCTCACGCCGCGCGATTGCCACGATGGCCGATGTGTCGATGACCATCATAGCCCGTCGTACTCACCGCTGAGCGCATCGCTCAGTTCCTTCTGCGAGTAGTACTTGTAGCGGCTGTCTGTCGGCTCGTCGGCTTCGAGTTCGGCAGCTCGGCGCATGATCTCTTCGGCGCTGATGCGCGAGGCTGGGGCATGCTGGTCAGCCACCTCGTCCGACAAAAGCTGCCTAAGGGTTTCCTCGAGCGAATTGCCATTCTGCGCTGCCTTCACGCGCAGCGCTTGCTTGACGTCCTCGGGAA
Source organism: Aminobacter sp. P4_H6_2 (assembly GCF_056400805.1). NCBI lineage: Bacteria > Pseudomonadati > Pseudomonadota > Alphaproteobacteria > Hyphomicrobiales > Phyllobacteriaceae > Aminobacter > Aminobacter sp. P4_H6_2. The sequence continues at coordinate 7,913 of NZ_JBFUKO010000074.1, read as the reverse complement.
CATTCCTGATGGTGAGTGTGGCCATGGCAGCCTCCATGCAGTCATTGACTGCAATGTAGTCATTGACTGCACTTGCGTCAAATAGCGGTCCGTTCAGACAATCTGCCAGGCGAGGAACACAAGCGTGGCCGCAATGACCCAGAGCGCGATGCGGCCGGAGCGGTTGTAGCGCGCCTCGGCCTTGCCGATCGCCTTGGCGGTCTCGGGATCGAAACGCAGGCCGTTCTCGGCCATGGCGTCGATCTGGCGCGACAGGCGCTCGGTACGGGCGGCAAGATCGGGCGCCTGGCGGACAAGCGACATCAATGCGCCGAGACCATCGCGCGCGTCGATAAGCAGGCCCTGTGGGCCGAGATTGCCTGCTATCCAATGACCGACAACCGGCTCGGCGGTCTTCCACATGTTGAAAGTGGGATCGAGCGTGCGGGCGACACCTTCGACCACGACCATGGTCTTTTGCAGCAGCACCAGTTCGGGCCGCGTCTGCATATCGAACAGCTCGGTGACCTCGAACAGCAGCGTCAGAAGCTTGGCCATCGAGATGGTTTCCGCCGGCTGGCCGTGGATCGGCTCGCCGATGGCGCGGATCGCCTGGGCGAAGGCCGCGACATTGTGATGGCGCGGCACATAGCCGGCTTCGAAATGCACTTCGGCGACACGCATGTAGTTGCGGGTGATGAAGCCGTAGAGGATCTCGGCGAGGAAACGCTGCTCCTTCTTGCCGAGGCGGCCGGAAATGCCGAGGTCGACGGCAACGATGTCGCCCTTGGCATCGACGAACATGTTGCCGGGGTGCATGTCGGCATGGAAGAAGCCGTCGCGCAGCGTATGGCGCAGGAACGACTGGACCAGCGTCGCGGCGATCGCCTTGAGATCGTAGCCGCCGTCGCGAAGCCCTTCGATATCGTTGAGCTTGACGCCGTCGATCCACTCCATGGTGAGCACGTCGCGGCCGGTGCGTTCCCAGTCGACTGCCGGCACACGGAACCCAGGATCGTCCTTGGTGTTTTCGCCAAGCTCGGAATAGGCGGCCGCCTCGAGACGGAAATCCATCTCGATCTTAGTGGTCTGGGCCATCGTCTCGGTGATCTCGACCGGGCGCAGCCGGCGGCTCGACGGGACGAAGCGCTCCTGCAGCCGGGCGGCGAGGAAATAGCTTTCGAGATCCTGGAAAAAGCGGCGGCGCACGCCAGGGCGGATGACCTTGACGGCGACCTTGCGCGGGCCATTTGGCGTGGCGACCTCGGCCGGATGGACCTGGGCGATGGAGGCCGCCGCCACCGGCTCGCCGATACTGACATAGAGATCGGAAACCTTGCGGCCAAGCGAGCCTTCGATGGCTGTGACGGCTTCCGACATCGGGAAGGTCGCCATGCTGTCTTGAAGCAGTGCGAGGTCGAGCGCGATGTCGTCGCCGACGACGTCGGGACGTGTCGCCAGGAACTGGCCGAGCTTGACGTAGGACGGCCCAAGCCGGGCAACCGCATTGGCCAGGCGGTCGCTGCGCACGCTTTTCCGGGCGCGACGGCGGGTGAACAGCTTGGCGACGCGCCAGCCGAACTTAGGCAGGCCGGTGAGCTGGTCGCCCGGCAAAGCCGCGACCACGCCCTCACGCACCAAGACCCAGCCCGCGCGCGCGAGCCGGAAAGACGCCCCGAGACTGCTCATCGCGCGCCGTCTCTCAAAGCTTCCAGCCCGAATGAAGCGCTGCAATGCCGCCGGTGTAGTTGCGGAAGGTGACGCGATCGAAGCCGGCGCGCGTGATCATCGCGGCGAAGTTCTGCTGGTTGGGAAACTTGCGGATCGATTCGACGAGATAGGCATAGGGTTCGCCGTCGCCGGTGACGGCCTGGCCGATGCGCGGAATGGCGTTGAACGACCAGGCTTCGTAGACCTTGTCGAGCAGCGGCATGTCGACTTCGGAGAACTCGAGGACCAGCAGGCGCCCGCCCGGCTTCAACACGCGGTACGCTTCCGACAGCGCGACATCGATGCGCGGCACGTTGCGGATGCCGAAGGCGATCGTATAGGCATCGAAGGTCTCATCGGCGAAGGGCAGTTCCTCGGCGTTGGCTTCGACAAAATCGGTCTTGTCGGCAAGGCCGCGCTTTTCGGCCCGCTCGCGGCCGACGCCGAGCATCGAGCCGTTGATGTCGAGCACGGTGGCGTGCGCGTTGCCATGCGAGGCATCGATGATGCGGAAGGCAACGTCGCCGGTGCCACCGGCAACATCAAGCACTTTCCAACCCGGACGCTTCGGCGGATTGAGCCAAGCGACCATGGCATCTTTCCACACCCGGTGCAGCCCGCCCGACATCAAGTCGTTCATCATGTCGTAGCGGTTGGCGACCTTGTGGAAGACCTCGTTGACGAGGCCCTGCTTGTCGCCTGCGCCGACATTTCGGAAACCGTATGAAGTTTCCATGCCGCCGACAGCTGTCGTCCGTTGTTCTGACATTTTCTTGTCCAATCAAATCCGGCGGGACCATAGCCGATCACACCAGCGGGCGCTATTGTTTGAGGCGCGGTTTTCGGCCGCGCCCGCGCCGACACGACGAGGAACAGAGAATGCCTTTGAAAGCCGAGCTGCACTGCCACATAGAAGGTGCGGCTGCACCCGAACTCGTCATCCGCCAGGCCCAAAAATACAACAAGGACGTTTCGCCCTTCATCAGGGACGGCTCCTTCGTGTGGAACGATTTTACCTCGTTCCTTGCCGCCTATGACTTTGCCGCCGACCTTTTCCGCACTGAAGAGGACTATGCCAAGCTGTCCGAACACTATCTGACAAGCCTTGCGCGCGACGGCGCGATCTATTCGGAGGTGTTCACCTCGCCCGACCACGCCAAAAAGGCCGGCCTGTCGCCCATGGCCTACACCAATGCGCTGGGCGAAGGCATGGCGCGGGCCAAGGCCAAGACCGGCATCGAGGGCCGCATGATCGTGACCGGCGTACGCCATGTCGGCGTCGAATCGATCGAGGCTGCCGCCCGCTTCGCCGCCAAATGCAACCATCCGCTGGTGACCGGCTTCGGTGTTGCCGGCGACGAGCGCATGGGCGAATTCGAAGATTATGTGCGCGCCTTCGAGATCGCGCGCGAAGCCGGCCTCGGCATCACCATTCATGCCGGCGAGCTGATGGGCTGGGAGAGCGTTGCAGCAGCACTCGACCACATCCGCCCTTCGCGTATAGGCCATGGCGTGCGCGCCATCGAAAACCCTGACCTGGTCAAGCGCATCGCCGACGAAGGCGTGGTGCTCGAAATCTGCCCGGGCTCGAACATCGCGCTCAAGGTGTTCGACAGCTTTGGCGACCACCCCTTCCCCAAGCTGCGCGATGCCGGCTGCAAGGTGACGCTCAACTCCGATGATCCGCCCTATTTCTGGACGACGCTGAAGCGCGAATACGACATCGCGGCCGAGCATTTCGGCATGGACGACAAGGCGCTTTCGGCGACCACGAAGACGGCGATCGAGGCTGCCTTTGTCGACAAGAAGACCAAAGCAGCCCTTCTTGCCCGGCTCGACGGCCAAAAACGCTGAATTTCGGCCGACAAAACTGTGGTTCAAGGCGGCAAGTCATTGGTTGGCGGCGGGCCAGCCGATAGAATGCCGCCAATTATCCGAGTTCTAGGAGCGTAAGCCATGACCGTGACCGTCGTCGACCATCCGCTTGTCCAGCACAAGCTGACCATCATGCGCGACAAGGAAACCTCGACGGCTGGCTTCCGGCGCCTGCTACGCGAGATCTCGCTGCTRCTCGGCTACGAGGTGACGCGCGACCTCGAACTGACCACCAAGATGATCGAAACGCCGATCGAAACGATGGAAGCGCCGACGCTCGAAGGCAAGAAGCTGGTGTTCGCCTCAGTGCTACGCGCCGGCAACGGCCTGCTCGAAGGCCTGCTTGATTTGGTGCCGGCCGCGCGCGTCGCCCATGTCGGGCTCTACCGCGACCACGAGACGCTGCAGGCGGTCGAATATTTCTTCAAGGCGCCGAGCGACCTCGGCGACCGGCTGGTGATCGTCGTCGACCCGATGCTGGCGACCGCCAATTCGGCGATCGCGGCTATCGACATGCTGAAGGGCCGCGGCGCCACCAATTTGCGCTTCCTGTGCCTTTTGGCTTCGCCCGAAGGCATCGAACGCTTCACCAAGGCGCATCCCGATGTTCCGGTGTTCACCGCCTCGATCGACCGCGAGCTCAACGAAAAGGGCTACATCATCCCCGGCCTCGGCGATGCCGGCGACCGCATGTACGGCACCAAATAGGCACTACAGCGCCGCGCGTCCTATTGGACGCGCAAAGGACGCTGTAGCACGTTGAATCTGTGCATGATCCTTTCCGAAAATCGATGCCGATTTCGGGGTCATGCACTCACCAGCCATTTACCGCCTTTGACGATGGGGCCGCGCCGTTAAAGGCGCGATCACCATCGGCTGCCTAGGGTGACGCCTGAATTCGAGGCGTCACCATGTTGCGTAAGATCATCATATTCGGCCTTTGCGCCAGTGCGTCGGCATCGCTGCCGTCGCTGTACGAAAAACACGGTGGCGCCGTGCAGGCGCTGCTGGGGACGAGCTTGGAAAGTGATCCAGCCGCGTCGCTTCAGGTCATCGAGGCGAGCGCAGCCACGGTATCGACGGCGGGCCGGCGCGTTACGATCGACGCCGATATGCGCGGCCATTTCAGCGCGAGCTTCAAGGTCAATGGGCGCGCGGTCGACGCCATGGTCGACACCGGCGCCACCTTGGTTGCAATCAACATGTCGACGGCGCGGCTGGCCGGGGTCAAGGTTTCGGCCACCGACTTCACCCAGAAGGTCAATACCGCCAATGGCACAGCCCGCGCGGCACTCGCCCGCATCGACAGGCTGCAGATCGGCCGGATCAGCGTCGACGACGTGCCGGTGGTCGTGCTCGAAGACAAGGCGCTCGACGGCACACTGATCGGCATGAGTTTCCTGTCCCGGCTGAAGAAATACCAGGTCGAAAACGGCGCCCTGCTTCTGGTGCAGTAGAGCTCAGGTGCCGGTCGTCTGGTCCACTGTCCTGAAATGACCGGGCGGTTGGCCGATGACGCGTTTGAAGGCACGGCTGAAAGCGGCTTCCGAATCGTAGCCCAGCCGCGAGGCAACGACTGAAATCCTCAAGCGATCACGGACAAGCCACTGTCGCGCCTGGTGCATCCTGACCTGTGTGACATATCTCGCCGGCGTTTCGCCGACAACGGAAGCAAAGCGCTCGGCGAAGCCCGAGCGGGAGACGCCCATCATCCGCGCCAGAGCCTCCACCGACCAGTCTCGGCTCGGTTCGAGGTGGATCGCGGCCAGGACCTTGCCGACCTTGGGATCCCTGACGGCGGCAATCCAGCCGCTCGAATTGCCACAGCCACGCTCGACCCATGAGCGAATGATGATGGCGGCGAGCACGTCGGCAAGACGGGCGACGATGCCGCCGGAGCCGACGCGCTCGAGCTTGACCTCGCGCGCCATGGTTTCAAGCAGATGCGTGATGCCTGGGTCATGGGTCTCGAGCTCGGTGGTGCGCATGACGTCGGGCATCATGCCGAGCAGCGGGTGGAGACCATCAAGGTTGAAATACATACTGCCGCAGAAGAGCAAAGTGCCCGGCTGGCAGCCCTCGGTCGACAGGCAAAAGACGTTCTTGCAGATCTCGTGGATCTCGTAGCCGTTGATCGGCGACGATCTGGCTCCCGGTTCGCTCGCAAGCGCATGGGCAACGCCGCGCGGCAGGAGCACGGCGTCGCCGCATTTGAGTTCCACCCATTCGCCCGACGGCTGCTGGAGCCAGCAGGCCTTCTGGCTGACGAAGTAGAAACGCGCCGTGGCCTGGGCCGGGAATTCGATGTTCCACGGCTCTTTCAGTTCCCAGCGACCGTATTCGACGCCGTCGAGGCGCAAGCCGCGCAGGATGTTGGTCAGCGGATCACCGGCAATTGGAAATTTGGACGAATGATCATTCATGGCGGGGTTTCTAGCATGGAAACTCCAGACGGTCACTCCCACCTTGCACTGCATTCAATCGGAGACTGACCATGATCGAACCTGCGACAGCCGTAATGGACGGCGTTTCGCTCGCCCCCTCGACACCCCAGGAACGATCCGACCCGGCATGGGGGGCAGTCGTCTCCCTTGCGCTCGGCGTGTTCGGACTGGTCACGGCGGAATTTCTGCCGGCAAGCCTGCTGACCCCGCTGGCGCAGGATCTCCGCATAAGCGAAGGCACCGCCGGGCAGGCGGTGACGGCGACGGCAATCGTTGCCGCGATCGCCGCGCCCACCATGGCGATCGCCACCAAACGTATCGACCGCCGGCACGTCATGGTGGGCCTGACGCTCTTGCTGATTGCCTCAAGCATACTTGCCGCCGTTGCCTGGTCCCTGCCCTCGCTCTTGTTTGCGCGCGTCGTGTTGGGCATAGCGCTCGGCGGCTTCTGGTCCATGTCGGCAGCCATCGCTATGCGGCTCGTGCCGAGCGATGTCTTCCCGCGCGCCATGTCCATCATCCTGACCGGCGTATCCGTCGCCACCGTCTGCGCGGCCCCTGTCGGGGCTTATGTCGGCGATGTCTGGGGCTGGCGCACCGCCTTCATGCTTGCGGCCGCGGTCGGCGTCGTGACGCTGATCGTCCAGGTTGCGACCCTTCCCAAGCTACCGCCCGTGGGCGTGGCCAGCTTCCGCGCCCTGCTGGACGTCTCGAAGAACCCGATGATCAAGGTCGGACTGCTGGTGATCCTTCTGACCGCTTCCGGGCACTTTGCCGGCTTCACCTATTTCCGCGCCTTCCTGGAACAGGTGCCGGCATTCGGTATCGAGTCCATCTCGCTGGTGCTGCTCGCCTTTGGCATCGGCGGTTTCTTCGGTAATTTTGCCGGCGGCTTCATGGCCGAACGCAGCCTCAAGGCGGCCGTGACGCTCGCTCCCTTGTTGATCGCGATCGCCGCGCTTGCGCTTTTGTTGGACGGCTCATCGCCTACAGTCTCGACAATCGCGGTCGCAGTCTGGGGCTTTGCCTTCGGCGCGGTGCCGGTCGGCGTACAGACATGGATGGTGCGTGCCGCGCCGGAGCAGGCGGAAAGTGCCGGCGGCCTGATGGTCGCTACATTCCAGGTGGCGATTGCAATGGGTGCCGTGTTCGGCGGTCTTTTGGTCGACAATTCAGGCGTTGCCAGCGCCTTTGTCTATAGCGGTGTGGCGACGTTGCTCGCAGCGCTTGCGGTCTTCTGCCTCGCTCCTAAGCGCACGGCATAGTTTGCTTCATTGAAGCCTCACCGCGCGGCTTCTAAGCGCGCGGTGAAATCCGCCTGACAATGGCCTTGGCGGCGACCAGCTTTGCATCGTCTATGCTGTAGGCAGCACGTACCACTGCTGCGGCGGCCTCCGCGTCGAAAGCGTTGCGGGCATGGACAAGTGCTAGCGGTTCACCCGCCCGCGCCTCCGCGCCAACAGGCAAGAGCCTGGTGATGCCGACGGCATGGTCGACCTTGTCTTCCGGCCGCTTGCGTCCGCCGCCAAGGGCGACGACCGCAAGGCCGATATCGCGTGTGGAAATGCCTGARACAAAGCCGCTGAGGGGCGCTTTCACCAACAATTCGACATCCGCCCGGGGCAGATATTTTTCCGATCTAGACACAAAGTCCTTCGGGCCACCAAGCACGGCGACCATGCGGCCGAAGATTTCGGCGGCGCGGCCATCGTCCAGTGCCGCGCGTGCAAGCCGCGATGCCTGCTGGTTCGATGCTGCAATGCCGGCAGAGACCAGCATCTCGGCGGCGAGCGCCAGCGTGACCTGCTCGAGGCGCGGATCGCGGAAACGGCCGGTGAGGAARTCAACCGCGCTGGCGACCTCGACAGAGTTGCCGGCGGCGGATGCCAGCGGCTCGTTCATGCC
>NZ_JBFUKO010000073.1:0-15414 GCF_056400805.1 Aminobacter sp. P4_H6_2 | reverse complement strand
GATCTCTTCGGCCGTGAAACCCTGCAGGATGCCCTTGATCCTCTCGCCTGAGCACGAGCATTCGTCGGCGACGCGCACGCCTTCGTAAACGCGCACGCCATGTTCGTGGAACAGCCGGTRGAGCAACTTTTCGGTTCCAACGGTCGGGTCGATCAGTTCGGTCGGCTCGATGGTCGCGACCAGCGCCAGGAGTTCCTGCCACGAATTGTCATCGGGATGCCCAGTGACATCGCGCTCGTCGCCATCGCCGCCATGAATGTCGGCCACGCGCCGGCGCTCGGGTGAGTCAGGCAGGAACTGCGCCAAAAGGCCACCGGCGCGCCAGTGCTCGCGCGGACCGCCTTCGGCAGGCAGGACGAGCTTTGCCACAGACAGGCGCACATCGGTCGGGATCTGCTCCGACTGACGGAAATAGGCCCGCGCCGCCTCTTCCAGCGTGATGCCGTTCAGTTCGACGATACCCTGATAGCGCTGGGTGTGTTCGCCCTGGTCGACGGTCAGCGCCAAAACACCCGTGCCAAGCAGATCTTCGGGCGCGGTCATGCCGGCACTGATCGCCGCCTCGACGCGGTCGGCGTCGAAACGTGCATAAGCGCGCAGCGAATGCGGCGTGGTGAAGTCGGCGACCAGCATGTCCACCGGACCATCGGTGCGGGTCTGCAGGATGAACTTGCCGTCGAACTTCAGCGAGGTGCCAAGCAGAACGGTGACCACGCAGGCCTCGGCCAAAAGCCGCGCCACCGGTTCCGGATAGTCGTGCCGTTCAAGAATCTGGTCGAGCAGCGGGCCGAGCTGAACTGTGCGCCCGCGCACGTCGAGCGGCTCCACCGCGAATGGAACAACATGGTCGTCGCCGGCGAACCCAAATTCGCCGAGCTTGCGTTCGGTCTCAGCCACTGGAACTTATCCCGTATGATTGGTTCTGCGGCCCTCGGGCCAGCCGATGGTCGCAGAACAAGGCGCTAACGCCAATAGGTTGATTTGATCCCGCACCAGATAGGGGCGGCAGATCAGGCATTCAAGCGCCCAGGCACCAGGCAAGCACGGCCTTTTGCGCGTGGAGCCGGTTTTCCGCCTCGTCGAAGACCACCGAATTCGGGYCGTCGATGACCTCGTCGGTGACTTCCTCGCCACGATGGGCCGGCAGGCAGTGCATGAACAAGGCGTCGGGCTTGGCGAGCTTCATCAGGTCGGCATTGACCTGGTATGGCAAGAAGACATTGTGGCCACGAGCACGGTGCTCCTGCCCCATCGACACCCAGCAATCGGTCACGATGGCATCAACGCCGCGCACCGCATCCTCGGCCGAACGGGTGATCATCACCTTGCCGCCATTGGCACGCGACCAGTCGATGTACTTCTGTTCCGGCTCGCTGCCTTCGGGCACGGCGATATTGACGTTGAAGCTGAACCGGGCGGAGGCCTCGAGCAGCGAATGCAACACGTTGTTGCCGTCGCCGGTCCAGGCAATGGTCTTGCCGCGCACCGGTCCGCGATGTTCTTCCAAGGTCAGGATATCGGCCATCAGCTGGCAGGGATGGGTGTCGTCGGTCAGGCCGTTGATAACAGGAATTGTCGCGTTTTCGGTCAGCTCGAGCAACCGGTCATGCGCTGTGGTGCGGATCATGATCGCATCGACATACCGCGACAGCACCTTGGCGGTGTCAGCGATCGACTCCGAGCGGCCGAGCTGCATCTCGGCCCCGGTCAGCATGATCGTTTCGCCGCCGAGCTGGCGCATGCCGACGTCAAACGAGATGCGCGTGCGGGTCGACGGCTTGTCGAAGATCATCGCCAGCACCTTGCCTTCAAGCGGCTTGGATCGTTCGCCGGTTTTCAGGCGCGCCTTGCGCACCGCCGCATCGTCCAGAATCCCGCGAAGGTCGCTCCCGGAAAGTGCCGAGAGGTCGGTGAAATGGCGAATCCCGCTGGTCATGTAACTTCCTTGGGTTCAGCCGCCGTTGGCGGCGGCCTTGGAGAGGCTGGCAGCTCCGGCACGAATACGCGCCAGCGCCTCTTGGATGTCGGCGTCGGTCGTCGTCAGCGGCGGCAACAAACGCAGCACGTTTTCGCCCGCGGGCACAGCCAGCAGCTTCTGCTCGCGCAGCGCCATGTTCACCTTGGTGTTGGGCATGGCGCATTTGATGCCGAGCAGCAGGCCCGTGCCACGGATCTCCTCGATCACGTCGGGGAACTCGTCGGCAATCGCTGCCAGGCCCTGCTTCATCAGCAGCGCCTTGCGGCTGACCTCTTCGAGGAAGCCGTCTTCGAGGACAACGTCGAGAACGGCGTTACCGACAGCCATGGCAAGCGGATTGCCGCCAAAGGTGGTGCCATGGACGCCAGCGGTCATCGCCTTCGCGGCTTCTTCGGTGGCCAGGCAGGCCGCGACAGGGAAGCCGCCGCCGATGCCCTTGGCGATTGCCATCAGGTCGGGCGCAACACCCGCCCACTCATAGGCATAGAGCTTGCCGGTCCGGCCGATGCCACACTGGACTTCGTCGAAAATGAGCAGCAGGCCGTGCTTGTCGCACAGCTGGCGCAGGCGCTTCAGCGATTGCGTCGGGAACGGGCGGATGCCGCCCTCGCCCTGCACGGGTTCGAGCATGATCGCCGCCGTCTCGGGGCCGATCAGCTTTTCGGCCGCATCGATGTCGTCGAAGGCGACCTGGTCGAAACCGTCGACCTTCGGGCCAAAACCTTCGAGATACTTCGCCTGGCCGCCAGCGGCGATGGTCGCCAGCGTGCGGCCGTGGAAGGCACCTTCGAAGGTGATGATGCGGTAGCGCTCAGGATGGCCGTTCACATATTGATAGCGGCGCGCGGTCTTGATCGCGCACTCAATCGCTTCCGCGCCCGAATTGGTGAAGAAGACGCGATCGGCAAAGGAGTTCTCCGCCAGGCGCTCGCCCAGCCGGCTCTGGCCGGGGATCTGGTAGAGGTTGGAGACGTGCCATAGCTTTGCGGCCTGCTCGGTCAGCGCTGCAACGAGATGCGGATGGCTGTGGCCCAACGAATTAACGGCGATGCCACCAGCAAAATCGAGATATCGCTCGCCGTTCTCGGTGATCAGCCAAGAGCCCTCACCTCGCTCGAAAGCCAGGGGTGCACGAGCAAAGGTCTCGTAAAGCGCGGATCCGCTCATTATATGTCTCTCCGAACCCGGAAAATCAAAAAAGCCGCCTCAAAGCGGCGGCCTGCGGCTATATCAGGTTTTTCTGCCATGAAGTCAACGAAAACGTCACATAAGCCGCTGTGATCCAACCCATCCGTTGCCATGTGGCCACGCTACATCGGCAAGTTGGGGAAAACCGAAAAAACCGAATCGCAAAGACCCCCGCGACTCTTGTCACGGACTCCGCGCATCGATAATTGTAATTGAGAAATAACTAGATTTCGTGCGGCGGACATATTCACCTAATAGATGTGGTGTCCACCCGGCTTGCCGGGCCGGAAATGGATTCCGCTTTCCGCACGTTAAATCAGGAGCACGGTCTCATGAACTGGACTGACGAGCGGGTCGAACTTCTCAAGAAACTATGGTCGGAAGGTCTGAGCGCAAGCCAGATCGCCGCACAATTGGGTGGCGTGAGCCGCAATGCCGTCATTGGCAAGGTTCACCGCCTGAAGCTGTCGAGCCGCGGGCGCGCCACGGCGGCACCGGCACGCCAGAAAAAGACAACGCAAGCCACCACGGCAACCAAGTCGGTGCAGCGCACAATGGTGACGACGCGCACCGTGACCGCAAGCATCGGTGCCACGGCACTGCAGGCGCAGTTCGAGGTCGAGCCGGTTGCCCGCCACTACATCCGCCCGGTCGAGAATGTCGTCGTGCCGATCTCGCGCCGTCTGCAGCTGGTTCAGCTCAGCGAGCGCACCTGCAAGTGGCCGAATGGCGATCCGCTGAGCGAAGACTTCAACTTCTGCGGCAATGACGCGGCTGAGAGCGGACCTTATTGCGGCTATCATTCGAAATTGGCGTTTCAGCCGGCTTCCGAGCGCCGCCGCTCGCGCTAAGCGAATAACTGATGGGACGGGCCCCTGGGCTCCGGGTTGCCAAGGCGATCCGGGGCCCTTTTTCCATTCGCTTCCTTCACAGCCAGCCGTTCTTCCTGAATCGCCAGTAGAGGATCGAGCAGATGGCAGCGATGGCCAGAAGCACTGTTGGATAACCGTATTCGAAATGTAGCTCCGGCATGTCGGCGAAGTTCATGCCGTAGATGCCGGCAAGTGCCGTCGGCACGGCCAGTATCGCCGCCCATGAGGCGAGCTTCTTGGCGATCGCGGTCTCCTGGCTCTGGCCGACCAGCAAACTCGCCTCGAAGGCGAAGGCCAGCACCTCGCGCAGATTGTCGATCTTTTCCAGCACGGTGCGAATGTGGTCGGTGACGTCGCGAAACAGCGGGTGCATGGCCGGGCGCAACTGCGGCAGGTCGGCACTCGTCAGGCGCCGGCAGACCTCGACCAGCGGACCAGCGGCATTGCGCAGCCGCAACAGATCGCGGCGCAGCATGTAAAGCCTCTCGATATCCCTTGAGGTCATCGGCCTGGCCAGAACGCCATCTTCGATGACGTCGACCTCCTCTTCGATCTGCTCGAGCACCGGCATATAGTTGTCGACGATGAAGTCGAGGATGGCATAGAGGATGAAGTCCTCACCCTTGGCGAGCGCGGCGGGACAGGATTCCCAGTGCTGGCGCACGGCGGCATAGGACGTCGAAACGCCGTGGCGAACGCTGACGATATAGCCCTTGCCGACGAAGATATGGGTTTCGCCGAAATCCACCCTGCCCTGCACGAGCTGGGCCGTGCGCGCGACGATGAACAGCGCGTCGCCATATTGCTCGATCTTCGGCCGCTGGTGGGGATGCTCGGCGTCCTCGATAGCAAGATCGTGGAGATGGAACTGCTGCTGGACCCGCAATAGCAGCTCGCGGCTGGGTTCAAGCAGGCCGATCCAGACGACATGGCCTTCCTTGGCCGCCCAGTCGCCAGCCTCTTCGATGGCGATATCGGCAATGCGGCGCCCGCCAAGATAGACGCTGGAAGCGACGACGCCGCTTTCCAGTTTGGRGTCCTTGTCGAACTTCYTGGCAAGTTCGGTCATGCTGCACCCCTGCGGAGCAAGAGCCCCGCCGATAGAGCATCAGTCTAAACCTTTGCTACCCCGCACAGAAGAGCCTGTTTGCTCCGGGCTCAGCCCGGCTTGCCTTCGCCAGACAGGGTCACGCGATGGCTCTTGTCTTCCTTGGGGCGTTCCGGCGGCATCTGCTCGCCGGTGACGATGTAGTAGATCGTCTCGGCGATGTTGGTGGCGTGGTCGCCGATGCGCTCGATGTTCTTGGCGACGAACAGCAGATGCGTGCAAGGCGTGATGTTGCGCGGATCTTCCATCATGTAGGTCAAAAGTTCGCGGAACAGCGAGGTATACATGGCGTCGATCTGCTCGTCGCGGTCGCGCACGAAGCCGATGCGTTCGACCGAGCGCGAGGCATAGACGTCGAGCACTTCCTTGAGCTGGGTCAGCGCCAGTTCGGCCAGTGCCTCCAGACCGCGGAACAGGCTGTTGGGCTGGCGCCCTTCGGCGACCGCCGACACGCGCTTGGCAATGTTCTTGCCGAGATCGCCAACGCGTTCCAGGTCGGCCGAAATGCGGATCGCACCGATGATCTCGCGCAGGTCTGTCGCCATCGGCTGGCGCCTTGCGATGATGAGAATCGCCTTGTCGTCGATCTCGCGCTGGGCTTCGTCCAGCAGCACGTCATCCTGGATCACACGCTGGCCAAGCGCCGGGTCGGCGTTGACGAGTGCTGCGATGGCCTGGTCGACCATGCGCTCGGCCTGGCCGCCCATGGCCGCAATCTTGCGGGCGAGATATTTCAACTCTTCGTCATAGGCGCTGACGATATGAACGGACTGCATTTCTGCTCGGGCCTTCCTGCAAAGCGGATGAATCATGCCTTTGAATCCGCAACCCTAAGCTAGCTGCGTGACGGAATAAAGAAACCGCTGAAACAACCGGCATTTCACTCAGGCGGCGGGAAAGTGCACCGTGAAAGCAGCGCCCTCGCCCAGCTTCGAGCGGATTGACAACCGCGCGCCGTGCCTCGTCAGGATATGCTTGACGATGGACAGCCCCAGCCCCGTGCCCTTCTGGGCGCGGCTGGTTTCAACATCGGCGCGATAGAAACGCTCGGTGACGCGCGGGATGTGCTCGGCAGGAATGCCCGGCCCGAAGTCGCGAACGGTGACCTCGGTCTCGGGCTCGCCGCCTTCGCTGGTCCGCCGCATCGTTACCTGCACGCGCCCGCCCGACTGGCCATATTTGCAGGCGTTTTCGAGCAAGTTCTGGAACACCTGAAACAGTTCGTCGCGGTCGCCGTGAACCTCGAATGGTCCGTCGCCAAAGTCGCGCTCGATGACCACGCCGGTTTCGCTGGCCAGTGGAGCGAGCGAAGCAATGACCGCCTCGACCGTCTGGCGCAGATCGACGCGTACGCCGGGCTTCAGGTAGGGCTTCATCTCCAGCCGCGACAGCGACAAGAGATCGTCGATCAGCCTGGCCATGCGGCCGGTCTGGTTCTGCATGATCTGCAGGAACTGGTCGCGCGCATTGGGATCATTGCGGGCAGGCCCACGCAGCGTCTCGACAAACCCGGCGATCGAGGCAAGCGGCGTGCGCAGCTCATGACTGGCATTGGCGATGAAGTCGGCGCGCATGCGGTCGATGCGGCGCGCCTCGCTCTGATCCTTGAAGGCGAGCACGAACAGCCCGGTGCCACGTCCCACCGCCGAGGCCGTAACGCGATAGACCCGTTCGAAGGGCACGCGCTCGACATAGTCCGTCGCCTGCCCATTGCCTTCGCCACGCAACACCGCTTCGATCAGTGCCTGCATTTCCGGCGCACGGAACTTCAGCAACAACGGCAACTCGGGCCTAATCGCACCGAAGGCCGTTTCGGCGGCCGCATTGGCGTGCACCACGGTGCCGTCGCGATCGAAAATGATGAGCGGATCGGCAACAGCCGCGGCCAGCTTTTCGCCCGATAGCCGGTCGAGCGGCGAACGGTCGACCCGCGTGTTTGCTTCGGCAAGCCGGCGCGCGCCTAGCGTACGCGGCGCAACAAGCGCGAACAGGACAAGGGCTGCGATGGTCAGCGCCGTGAAGGTCACTGAAGACGCGCCGAAAAAATGCACTGCAAGCACCGCGATGACCGCGGCGGCAAGCATCCAGCGGTTCTGGTAGAGCCGGCCGGCCGTGAGCCTTGCCGTCCGCCTTGCCTTCGTCTGCGTGCTGGTCTCAGCCATTAAGAATTTTCCGCCGCGACAGCGCCTTCAAGAAGCCTCTGGACCACTCCCAAGCCACCCCATAGCATGAGTTGCCGAGCTGGAAAGGTGTCGAGGTCATGAAAAAAGGCAGGGAAAGCAAGAAGGACAGCGCCGCCGAAGCGGCGGTGAAAGTGGATGGCGTGCCAAAAACCGACCCGATCGAGATCAAGGTCGGCAAGGACACCAGGACCTTCGACGTCAACGACCCCATCTTGCCGGACTGGATCGACAAGAAGGCGCTGAAGTCGGGGAACTACCCCTATGACGACAAGCTTCCGCAGAAGGAATACGATCAGACCATCGAGCAGTTGCAGGTCGAACTGGTCAAGCTTCAGGCTTGGCTGCAAGCCACCGGCAAGCGTGTTCTGTCGGTCTTCGAAGGCCGCGACGCTGCCGGTAAGGGCGGGACGATCTTCGTGCTTCGCCAATACATGAACCCTCGTACGGCGCGCAACGTGGCGCTGACCAAACCGACCGAGACCGAAAGCGGCCAGTGGTACTTCCAGCGCTATGTCGCCGAGTTCCCGACATCAGGCGAATTCGTCACCTTCGACCGTTCCTGGTACAACCGCGCCGGCGTCGAGCCCGTGATGGGCTTTTGCACCCCCGAGCAGCAGCGGCAGTTCCTTGACGAGACGCCGCATTTCGAAAAGATGATCGTCAACGACAACGTCCACTTCTTCAAGTTCTGGCTCGACATCAGCCAGGAGATGCAGCTCAAGCGCTTCCACGACCGGCGTCACAGCCCGCTGAAAAGCTGGAAGTTCTCGCCGATGGACATCGCCGGCATCAGCAAGTGGGACGACTACACCAAGGCGATCGAGCTGATGGTCGAAAAGACCCACACCCAGCACGCGCCATGGATCGTGGTCCAGGCCAACGACAAGCGCCGCAGCCGCGTCGCTGTCATCAGGCACATCCTGCGGGCGCTGCCCTATGAAGGACGCGACCTCGACAAGGTCGGCAGGCCGGACGGCAAGATCATTGCAGAAGGCATGAAATTCCTGAAGGATTGACCGCCGTTCTGGCTAGGCCCTTGCCCTCGCCGCGCGCCTGCGATGCGGCGTCTTTGACCAATGATGAGGACGCCGCCACAGTTCGAACAATGCGCACCATGCCGCAACCGACAACATCGTCCAGTAGACCGGGGTAAACAGGCAGACCTTCCAGAAGCCGCGCTTTTCCCTCGGCTTGAGCGCGAGCCGGCCCAGCATCAGGTACGCGCTATAGCCGAGCAGGATACTGATCACATCCAAGGCAACGAGGGATGACTGCCACAGCCCCATCGGCACATCGAACGCGATCTGCACCGCCAGTCCGACCAGCATCGCAATCAACACCAGATGCAGCAGCGACGACAGCACCATGCCGGCAAACAGGATTTGGGTGACGATGAAGGACATCGCAGGCAGTTCTGCGGCCAGCGCACGTGGCTCGCGCATGTGCACCAGCCATGTCTGCATCCAGCCCTTGAACCAGCGCACACGCTGGCGATGCCATGAGGCGAGATCTTCAGGCGCCTCCTCGCGGGTTGGACATGACAGCGTCTCGCAGCGATAGCCCCGGCGGGCGAGACGTAGCCCCAGGTCTGCATCCTCGGTGACGTTGTAGGGGTCCCAGCCGCCGATCTCTTCCAGCACCTCGCGCCGGAAATGGTTGGAGGTGCCGCCAAGCGGAAGCGTGACCTGATTGTGAGCAAGCCAGGGCAACAGGCCACGGAAAAGTGCGGCATATTCGAAGCCGAACATGTTGGCGATCATGTTCGAACCTCGGTTGGAAATCTCAAGCGGGGCCTGCAGGCAGGCAAGGTCGGCCTTGGAGCTTTGAAAGCGCTGCCACGCCTCGGCGAGTTGCATCGGATGCGGACGGTCCTCGGCGTCGTAGAGCACGATCACCTCGCCGCGTGTCAGCGGCAAGGCATAAGCCAAAGCCTTGGGCTTGGTACGCGGCAGCGACGGCGGCACCAGCACCACCTCGACATAGGTGCGCAGCGGATGGGCGGTGATCGCCGCGATCGTCTCCGTGTCGTCCGCCTCGCAGATCAGCTTGATCTCAAGCTTGCTGCGCGGCCATAGCAGCTTGCTGAGCCCGACCAGCAAGTCGGGCACGACCTCAGCCTCCTTGTAGAGTGCGACCAGCACCGAATAGACCGGCAAGTGTGGTGAAAGCGGCAGAGAAATCGGTGGCGGTTTTGTTGGCGGCAGCGAAACCGCCGCAACTGCTCGCAAAGCCGCACATGCGATGAAGAAGGCGACCGTGATCAGATGGGCAACAAACAACGCCAGCATAGGCGCCGTGGCAAAGGCTGCCGGCAGCAACACCGTCAGCATGCCGAGGCTGTAGCTCTGCCAGGGCCAGAACACGTCGCGCGCTGAATGCTCCGGCTTTTTGTCATGCAGGTTGGTCAGGGCATATCGCGTCAACATCGGACGCGCGTGCACCAGCAATGCCGCGCGAAGCACTGATGGAGCGACAACTTTGATGCGGCATCTCAAGTCGGCGCTGGTCTGGCAATGCCGCTTAAGCAGGCTCCAGCCCGCCTGGTCGGGCGCCACGATCCAGGTGTAGTGTCCAGGCGCCTCACATAGCCTGGCGCACATCACACGGCTGTTGCGGTCGAACTGTGTCCAGCAGGCCTTGTCGTCCATGATCAGCCGGTGCGGATCGACCGATTTCAGGCACTCGACGCCTATCTCTCGAGCCATCGAAGAAAAGTAGGCGCGCTCGGAAACAAGGTCCGAGACCAGCAGCTCGGCCTGGAACGTCGTGCCATGGAACGTTGCGCGCGCAGCCAAGCTGTGCCGGCTGGCCTCGGAAAGGCCGAGCCGGTCGAGTGCCGACCGCAATTCCGGCACGGAAACCAGCGCCAGGTCATAGGCACTGAGGCTGTTGTCGTTCGCTTCTTCGATTGAGATTTGTTCTGGGGGCAGGCCTCCAGAAAAAGCGGCGCGGATGGTCACGGGACTATTGTCAAGCGTGACCATCACGCACCCACGGCCTGAGAGCCGTAAATTTGGATACTACGACAGTGATCGAACCAAGCCACGCCAGCTGCAGTACACAGCTCGCACGCGTACGTGCTTCCTCCCCAAGGCGACCGGTCCAGTTCCATTGCAACACCCCCATGCTGCAATTCCCCGAGGCAGTAATGCACACCGGTCTCAGCGAGGCCATGCCCCGAATGGGTGAGATATCGCGAATTACATATAATGGCTTATATCTATCGTGGACTTACGATGCCTTGTCGTGCACAGCCACACAATCGCTTTGCCTGACGGCAATCACGACGGTAAAGCTTTTGCAGTTTAGACACGTGAATCCCCGTCGCCCCGTTGGCGGCGCGTTAGCCGAGGGCCRGAGCGCAGCCATGAACCCCGCACCGCTGATGCTTGCGATCGCAGTGTCGCTTGCAGCACTGCTCGGCCCTGCCAAGGCTGCCGAACCGCAGGTGCCGGTGCTGTGGGACAGCAAGGAGCGGCTGCAGAAGCCCGACCTCTCGACGCTACCGCGCCTGCGCTTCTTGACGACGACTGATTTTCCGCCCTTCAACTTCATCGACAAAAGCGGCCGGCTGTCCGGTTTCCATATCGACCTTGCCCGCGCCATCTGCGCTGAACTCGGTGTCGCCGACAAATGCCAGATCCAGGCCCTGCCCTGGGCCGAGCTCGATAACGCGCTGAACTTAGGCGAAGGCGAAGCGCTGATCGCCGGTGTGCCGGCAACGGCGGATACGCGCGAAAGATACGCGTTTTCGCGGCCCTATCTCCAATTCCCCGCACGCTTCATCATGAAGAAGGGGCAAGCCGTCGCCGAGCCGCTTGTCGACACACTCATGGGCAAACGAGTGGGCGTGCTTGCCGGCTCGGCCCACGAGCGCGTGCTCAGGGACTATTTCGGCAAAGTAAAGGTCGTCACCTATACCAAGCCGGATTGGCTCAACATTGACCTCAAGGACGGCAAACTCGACGCCGTCTTCGGCGACGGCATGCGCCTGTCCTTCTGGCTCGCCGGCACCGATGCCGCCGGCTGCTGCCGCTTTGCCGGCGGCCCTTACCTCGCACCGGAATATCTGGGCACCGGGCTTGCAATCGCAACCAAGCCGGACAATCCGGGACTGGCCGCCGCCTTCGATTATGCGCTGCACGAGATCTCGGCCAAGGGCACCTTCGCCGAGCTTTATCTTCGCTATTTCCCGGTCAGCTTTTTCTAGGTCAGCGTGCGGTGGCGCGCCTTGGTCGCGCGTTCGATGGCAGCGACAGTGAGCGCATCGACACTCAGATGCTGGCGCAGGCGCTGTAGGATGCGCACCTCCTCCATCCGCATTTCAAGATCGACCGATGCCACCTCGAAGGCCGCGGCATAGGCGGTTTCGTGTAGCCGCTCGGGAATCACCCTGCGCGCCGTATCCAGTATGTCGTCGAGGCCATTTTCCGCGTGGAGCATTTCCTGGCAATCCTGGGCCACTGAGATCAGCCGCTTGGCATCGAAATCCATGAAGACAGGCCACGTCCTGACCACCTCGCCGATCCGCGTCAGCTCGACATCGGTCATGTCGCGGTCGGAAGCAGACGTGACGACCATCAGATAGATCAGCGCCTCATGGGCGGTCGGCAAGGGCATGGAGGTCTCCAAACGATTGATTTGCCGCCCGAACTTAAGAACACAAGGGCGCAGCTGCAATGAAAAATGGCCGGAATCGTTGACGCCCGCGGCATGCGCGCATAGAGCATGCCGTCTTCGGCGGACATTCCGCCCAACGAAAAAGGGCTCTCGACATGACGAGATCAAACATCATCGATCTCAACCCCGAAATCCTCGCGGCAGCGGCTGAAAGCAAAGCCTGGCCGTTCGAGGAGGCCAAAAAGATCGTCGAGCGCTACAAAGGCAAGGATTTCCCCGAGACCGTTTTGTTTGAGACCGGCTATGGCCCCTCGGGCCTGCCGCATATCGGCACCTTCGGCGAAGTGGCGCGCACAACCATGGTGCGCCACGCCTTCCGCGTGCTGACCCAAGACAAGGTCAAGACCAAGCTTCTGTGCTTCTCCGACGACATGGACGGCATGCGCAAGATCCCGGACAACGTGCCGGATCGCGCCTTTCTCGAGCCGCACCTGCACAAGCCGCTGACATCAGTGCCCAATCCCTTTGGCGGCGACTATGCCAGCTTCGGCGATCACAACAACGCGATGCTGCGGCGCTTCCTCGACACGTTCGGCTTCGACTACGAATTCGCAAGTGCGACCGAATACTACAAGGCTGGTCGTTTCGACGCGATGCTGCTGCGCGCAGCCGAGCGCTACGACAAGATCATGGCGGTGATGCTGCCGACGCTCGGCGAGGAACGCCAGGCGACCTACAGCCCATTCCTGCCGATTTCGCCGAAGAGCGGCCGCGTGCTCTACGTGCCGATGAAGCATGTCGATGCCAAGGCTGGCACCATCACCTTTGACGACGAAGGCACCGAGACCACGCTGTCTGTCACCGGCGGCAAGGTCAAGCTGCAGTGGAAGCCGGATTTCGGCATGCGTTGGGCAGCGCTCGGCGTCGACTTCGAAATGTTCGGCAAGGACCACCAGACGAATGCGGTGATCTACGACAGCATCTGCAACATTTTGGGCGGACACGCGCCGGAGCATTTCGTCTACGAACTGTTCCTGGACGAGAATGGCCAGAAGATTTCCAAGTCGAAGGGTAACGGGCTGACCATCGACGAGTGGCTGACCTATGCGCCGACCGAAAGCCTCGGGCTCTATATGTTCCAGCGGCCGCGTCAGGCCAAGAAGCTCTATTTCGACGTCATCCCGCGGGCTGTGGACGAATATTACACCTTCCTCGCCGCTTATCCCCGGCAGGAGTGGAAAGAGCGGCTGGGCAATCCGGTCTGGCACATGCATGACGGCAACCCGCCGGTTGTCGACATGCCGGTGCCGTTCTCGATGCTGCTCAACCTGGTCAGCGCCTCCAACGCCCAGAACAAGGACGTCCTGTGGGGCTTCATCTCGCGCCATGCGCCTGGCACAACGCCTGCAACGCATCCTGAGCTCGACAGGCTGACGGGCTATGCGATCCGCTATTTCGACGATTTCGTGAAGCCGACGAAGACCTTCCGCGCGGCCGACGATGTCGAACGCGCAGCACTGGAAGCGCTCGAAGCGACACTCGGCGCCCTGCCTGCGGGTGCCGACGGCGAAGCGATCCAGAACGCCGTGCTCAACATCGCCCGCCAGATCGAGCGCTACCAGGATCATTCCAAGAAAAGCCCGGAAGGCGGCCCTGGCGTATCGGTCGCCTTCTTCCAGATGATCTACCAGGTGCTGATCGGCCAGGAACGCGGACCGCGCTTTGGCTCGTTTGCAGCACTTTATGGCATCGTCGAAACGCGCGCTCTGATTCGCAAGGCTCTGGAAGGCAAACTGGCAGCCTAACGTCTTGGATGCCGGCTCGACCGTCTATTTCGCCGTCGAGCCGGCATAACAGCCTGGCGTCGAATGCATGGAGCGCCTGCCGGTCTCCGCCAGAGCGTCCTACTGGATCAGAGCCTCTGCCGCTGGCTCGGCAGGCTCCCCTTCGACCGAGGGCAGGCTCATGGCGTCCGGCGAGATCGTCGTCTCGATACGCTCCGGCGGTGGGCCGTAGATGCCCTTCTTCTCGGCCTCGGCCTTCTTGCCAATGTCGCCATAGGGTCCGCCTGCATCGGCCTTCGCCCAGCCATTTGCCGCAAGCCACGCGCCGACATCCTGCTTGCCTATCCGGCATTTGGCGACGACATCGCCCTGCGCTGCATCGGCTGGCACGTCGCAGACCACGGCACGGCTCCGCAAGAAGCTGCGAAACTCCGTGCGCGCTCGAACACCACAGTTCCACTCCTTGCCTTCGAAGGTGCAGCTTTCGCCGGCATCCACCTTTGCCACGCCCGATATCGCAACGCGCAGGCCCTTGGCTTCAATCAGCCCGGCAGCGGAAGCCACCGGCTGGAACAGCGTGGTTCCGTCCCATTCGTCGGTGATCTTCGGCGTCGGCGGCAGAGCGAGGCTCAGGTCGCTCAGCGGCGCGCGCGGCGCCTCCCGTAACAAGCCGCCCTGCTCCGCCGTGGGCGGCACCACATCACCGGGAGCAGCGTTCGTTGTTTCAGGCGCCTGCGGCTCGGGCTGCGTTGGGTCAACCTCAGCGCTATCGTCGGGAGGGAGGTCGTCTTCATCGATGACGTCCACAGCCGGCGCTTCGATGGCCGCCAATCTTTGCCCGCCCAAGGTGACGAGCAGGGTGGCGATGCCGAAACCGGCGGCGGCGACGGCTATGGCTGCTGGGCGCATCGGCCTTACTGGCTCGCCCAGACGATACGCGCCATCCACTCGACTTCGGCGGTCTGGAAACGCCGATTGGGGTGTTCGGGATTGAGCGACACCAGCTCAATGGCTGCTTGCGTCTGACGTTCGAGCACCTTGGCCATGACCTCGCCCGAGATCGTCTTGACCACCACGCGGTCGCCCTTGCGTACCGCAGCCCCCGGCTCGACGATCAGCACGTCGCCGTTGCGATAGAGCGGCAGCATCGAGTCGCCCTGAACCTCAAGTGCGTAGGAACTGTCGGTGGCGCGCGCCGGAAGTTCGATCAGCTCCCAGCCCTGCCCCGCCGGGAAGCCGGCATCGTCGAAGAAGCCGCCAGCACCCGCCTGGGCAAAGCCGAGCAGCGGCACGCCCGTCTGTCTCTCCCGTGGCCTGGTCCTGACAGTCGTCTTCGCCGGTTCGACGAAACCCAGGAATTCCTCAAGCGAAGAATTGGTCGCCTCGATGATCTTGGCAAGCGACTCAGTCGAAGGCCAACGCGGCCGGCCGTCGACGGACTGGCGCTTGGATTTGTTGAACGCGGTCGAGTCGAGCCCGGCCTTCTTGGCGAGGCCCGACGCCGAAAGCGAATAACGCTCTGCAAGAGCGTCGATCGCGGCCCAGACACGTTCATGCGAGAGCATGGCGCTCTCCTTCGGACAGGAAAAAATACCTTTTTTAGTATTATCCACGCCGGCAGCGATTGTCCAGACGCGTCTCGCCCGCGCAGTTGGCTGCGCGGGCGATTTGCCTCCTGATC
>NZ_JBFUKO010000072.1:0-15439 GCF_056400805.1 Aminobacter sp. P4_H6_2 | reverse complement strand
CAAGTCAATTCACTATTCTTTGCGATACAAGAACAATGAGTTCAACACTTCTCTAACAAATGAACGTTTTTGATAGGGCAATGCCATTAAGTCAGATCAAGTTGCGCAACTCTGAAAGTTCTGACCGATGGTCATTGTGAGCGATCAGTTACCATATGATCGTTCTTCTTTGACGGATCGACAGTTTCCGCCAGATCGTCGCTTACCGAGCCCGGCCACATGCGATATCCGGCAGCATATGCCGCCTTGGCAAGCAAATGAGCAGAAATCGGCGCTGTCAGCAGAAAGAACACAACCCCCGCCAGCACGCGAAGTGCTGTCGCGAATTCGCCAATATGTACTCCAAGTGCGATCAACATCAGACAGGAACCCACAGTTCCGGCCTTCGAGGCTGCATGCATACGTGTGTAGATGTCAGGAAGGCGTAACAAACCTATGGATGCAGTCAGGGCAAACAACGCGCCAACCACGATAAGAGTTCCGGCAAGATAATCACCAACACCGTTGATCATGGCCGCTCCTCTTCGGCTTCGTCTTCCTTGGCATCGACACCGCCGCTCATGACAAAACGCGCGAAGGCAACAGTGGCCAGGAACCCGACTAGGCCGAGTGCAATGGCGATGTCGACATAAAGCGTAAAACCTGAGCGAAGACCGAGAACGGCAATGAAGCCGATCGCTACGGCAACAAGCATGTCGAGCGCCAGAATCCGGTCAGGTAGCGTCGGGCCTTTCACGACACGCACCACCACCAGAAGAATAGAGACGGTGACCGCGCCAAGCGCAAAGTTAGCGCACATATTCAGGAAAGCAGCTCCAGACATCATCTGAATGCCTCCAGTATTCTGCTTTCGAAGCCCTCGCTGATGTCGCGCCGTGCCTGCTCGGGATCCGAGCAGTCCATGCCGTGCACGAAAAGCGTGCGCCGGTCGTCGGAGACATCGACCGACAGCGTGCCCGGCGTCAGCGTGATCAAATTGGCGAGCAAGGTGATTTCAAAATCCCGATCGACAATCAACGGATAGGCAAAGATGCCCGGCTTGATGTCCATGCGCGGCGACAGCACCAGCCTGGCCACCCGGAACGCCGACAGTAGCAGTTCCTTGATGAAGAGGCCGATAAGCAGAAGCAACGCCCAGGGCCGAATGACGGTCCTTGTCGTAAGTCGCTGCTCGCGCACCAAAAACAAGACAACCCAGCCGATCACGAAACCAAAGACCAGGTTCGGGATCGAGTAGCTGCCCGAAATGGCAACCCAGACCAGCGCCAGTATCAACTCGTTGCGGTAGGGGATCATGATCCGCCTCCCCCGGGGAAGACCGCGTGAACATAGGCCGAAGCATCGAGCAGCCCGCTCGCGGCAGTCACAGAGACACGGACGAACGGCTCGGGCACGATGCCCATCGCCAGCATCGCCAAGATAAGAACCACCACGGCACCGCAACCCAATGTCGGCATTGTTCCACCGGTTGCTGCTTGAACGCCGGGAATTTCGACGCGCCAGAACGCCAGGATGAACACACGCCCGAGCGCGACGGTGGCGAGGAAGCCACTCAACAAGATGGCCGCGGCGATCAGCCAGGCGCCGCTGTCGAGCGCGGCCCTGACCAGCATCACCTTGGGCCAAAGCCCCGACCCCGGCGGCAAGCCGGCCACCGCAAGCGAGATGATGAAGGCGAGCAAGGCGAGAAACGGGCTTGCGCCATAAAGACCGGACAGCCGGTGGAGCGAAAAGCTGCCACCGCGCTGGCGCATCAGGCCGCCAAGCAGATAGAGCGCCGACAGCGCCAGCATCGAATGCAAGGCATAGAATATCGCCCCTGAAAGCCCACCAGTCCCGCCCAGCGCGATACCCGCGAGCATGATGCCGACGCCCGAAATGACAAGGAACCCGGCGATCCTGCGAATATCGGACTGCGCCAGTGCACCGAGCGCGCCGATCAGCATCGTCGCCACCGCCACCCAGCCGATCACGCCAGCGAGYGCCRCGTGCTCGACGGCAAAGATCATCACCAGCGTGCGCAGCAACGCATAGATACCGACCTTGGTCAAAAGCCCGCCGAACAGCGCGCCGGTGATGACAGGTGGGGTGTGGTAGGAGGCTGGCAGCCAAAAATTGACAGGAAAGGCCGCCGCTTTCATGCCGAAGGCGAGTAGAAAGAGCGTCGCTAGCGTCATCAGCGGGGCAGCATCGCCGATCTGCCCGGCCTTTATCGCCAGATCGGCCATGTTGAGCGTGCCGAAGGTGCCGTAGAGGTAACCTGTCGCGATCAAGAACAGCGTCGTACCAACGAGATTGAGGATCGCATATTTGGTGGCGCCGTCGATCTGCGACTTCTCGGATCCCAGGATCAGCAACCCGAAGGACGAGATCAAAAAGACCTCGAACCAGACATAGAGGTTGAACATGTCGCCAGTCAGGAAGGCGCCACTGACACCGGCCATCATCAACAACAGGAACGGATAAAAGCCGTAACGCCGGCCGGTCGCATCAACGTCGCGCACAGAGCAAGCGCAACAGAGGAGTGCAACGATCGACGCCGTCAGCGAAAACACGGCGCCTAGCGCATCGACGGTGAAGGAGATACCGAAAGGCGGCAGCCAGCTTCCCATCGTCATCGAGATGGGACCTTCGGCCAGCACACGCCGCAGCAAAAGACCATTCGTGCCGACCATGACCGCAAGCACGGCCAGCGCCAGGACCGCATGCCAGCGGATACTGTGCCGGATCATCAGCAGCACCGCTCCCGCAATGATCGGCAGCAGACCCGGCGCGATGATCAGCCAGTCGGACGCAGCCACGGGTGCCGCAATCATCGCTGCGGTCTTGTCGATGATCACACCTTGCACAGCCATAGGCTCAATACCCCATCGGCGGCAGGCCGTCGTCGACGGGCTCGGCAACACGCATGCCGTCGGTGTCGTCCATCCCGATCTCCTGGTAGGCGCGGTAGGCAAGCACCAGAAGGAAGGCAAAGAACGAAAATGAAATGACGATCGCCGTCAGGATCAGCGCTTGCGGTAAGGGATTGGCCACGGCACTTGCGGGCACGTCCAGCCCGTCGGCGATGATCGGCGGAACCTCGCGCATGACGCGGCCATTGGTGAAGATCAAAAGGTTCACCGCATTGCCGAACAGCACCACGCCAAGCAGGATGCGGATCATGTGCCGCGACAGCATGAGGTAGATGCCCGCCGTGAAGAACAGCCCGACAAGGATCGCGAATACGGCTTCCATCAGTCGGCCTCCCTGTCTTCGAGGGCGAGCGCAATCGATGTGAACGATCCCACCACGACAAGATAGACGCCAATGTCAAAGACCATGACGGTCGACAGGTCGGTGCTGATGCCGAAGAAGCTTGGCGCGCTCCACAGACCGGTCAGGAATGGCACGCCGAAMAAAAGCGACGGCAGTCCGGCAGCCGCTGCGGCAAACAGCCCGAAGCCGGCAATTGCCATGGGATGGAAATAGAGCGCGCGGCGCACCGCCGGCACGCCGAAGGCAATACCATGAACACCAAAGGCCGATGCGGCGATCAGCCCCCCGGTGAACCCGCCGCCTGGGTCATTGTGGCCACGCAGCAGCACGAACACTGAAAACATCAACATGAGGCCGGTGAGATAGGGGGCTGCGGTCCTGAAGATCAGCGTCTGCATGCTACGCCTCCTCGGCCACTGTCGCGCGCGCTTCCGGCTTTTTCGAACGGATGCGCACCAAGGCCAGGATCGCGAGGCCAGTCACCATCACCACTGCGATCTCGCCCAGGGTGTCGAGGCCGCGGAAATCGACGATGATGACGTTCACAACGTTGCGGCCATGGGCGATCGTCTTGGAATAGGTGCTGAAGAACTGCGACAGCCGGTCGTCGAACGGCAATTGCGTCACCTTCAGGAGCAGTAGTGCGAAGCCCGTGCCGCACGCGGCGGCAATTGTCATGTCCAGCAGCTTCTGCCCGCGCGGCCGGTGGTCGGAGGGAGCAAGCCTGAGCCGCGTCATCACCAACGCCAGGATCACCACCGAAAGCGTCTCCACCATGAACTGGGTGAATGACAGATCCGGCGCGCCAAAGAGCATGTAGAGCAAGGCGACGGCAAAGCCCTGGATGCCGAGCGAGACGATCGCAGTCAGGCGGCTGCGCGCCTGAACAACCGCCGCCACGCCGATCACGGCAATGGCCAGAACGCCCCATTCGTAGAAACGGAATGCCGGCACGCTTGGCACATCAGGCAGTTCATCAAACAGCACCATCGGCAACAACAGCGCTGTTGCCACTGCAACGAATGTAACCGTCATGTAGATGTCGAGGCGGCCATTGTGGATGATGCGGGTCACACCCGTTGCGAGCCGCAACAGGCCGCGCAGCGCCTGGTCGAAACCTTGATCCGGTCCCCAGCCGATAGCCTTGAGTGTGGCTGCCATGGTGGCGCGCAGACTGTTCTGCGCCAGATAAGCTGCAATTCCCAACGCTATCGTTACGACGGACAGAAGCAGGGGCAGACCAAGATGCGGCACCACAGAAATCTGCACATCGATCGCCTTGCCGGCCACTGCACTCGCCGTCGGCGACGACAGCAGGCGGTGCGCCAGCGGGAACGCCAGCGACAGGCCAAGACCTGACAAGCCCAGAACCATCGGCCCCAGCCACAGCGCCAGCGGCCCCTCATGGGCCGGTTTCGGGGTCTTGATCGCAGCGCCCAGGAACGGCTTCAGTGCGACGACGAAAGCCACGGCGAACATCAGGGCGTTGCCGACAACGACCACAGGCAGAGCTATGCCATTCCAGGCATATGACGAGCCGAGTGCTGCGTAGATCTCTTCCTTGGCAAGGAACCCGAAGAACAAAGGTGCGCCGCCCATCGACAATGCAGCCATCAAGGCTGCCGCAAACGTGATGGGCATGGCGCGGCGCAGGCCGCCCAGCTTGGCTACATCGCGGGTACCCGCTTCATGGTCGATCAAGCCAGCGACCATGAAAAGCGCGCCTTTGAACATCGAATGTGCGATCAGATAGAGCGCCGCCGCCTCGACCGCCTTGTCCGACCCAAGGCCGGTCAACATGACCAGCAGGCCGAGCGAGGCTACGGTGGTGTAGGCAAGCATCAGCTTGAGATCGGTCTGCCTGACAGCGAGCAGCGTGCCTATGGCAAGCGTTGTTCCGCCAAACAGCGGCAGGATCGTTTCCCAGGCCGTGGTATCGCCCATGACCGGGTTGAGGCGCATCACCAGATAGACGCCTGCCTTCACCATCGTCGCCGAATGCAGATAGGCCGAAACCGGTGTCGGCGCCTCCATGGCGTTGGGCAGCCAGAAGTGGAATGGAAACTGCGCCGACTTGGTGAAAGCACCGCCGAGCACCAACACCAATGCGGCCAGATAAAGCGGGCTGTTGCGCAAGACGTCGCCGGAACCAAGCAGCAGCGCCGAAAGCTCATTCATGCCAGTCACTTGTCCGATCACCAGCAGGCCGGCGAGCAGCGAAAGCCCCCCCAAGCCGGTCACCAGCAGCGCCTGCAATGCCGCGCGCCGCGAGGCTTCTCGCGCGTGATCGAAACCGATCAAAAGGAACGAGGTGATCGACGTCAGTTCCCAATAGACGAACAGCATCAGGAACGAATCCGAGACCACCAGACCCAGCATCGCGCCCATGAACAACAAGATGAACGAGAAAAAACGCCCCTGCTGGGCATGCCCTTTGAGATAGCCGCCGGAATAGATGACGATCAGCGTGCCGATGCCCGAGATCAGCAGCGCAAAGGTCAAGGACAGACCGTCGAGATACCAGGAAAATCGCAGACCAAGGCTGGGCGCCCAGTCAAACCCGTTTGAAACAGCAACTCCGGAACTCACCGTTCCGAGCATCCCGGCGAAATGCACGAATACAAGCAATGGAACTGCGGCGAGCAGCCAGCCGGCATTGTGTTTCATCAAGCGGGTCAGAAGCGGAGCGAGCAGTGCACCGACAAATGGCAGCATGAGGATAAGGAAGGTCAGCGGACGGGCCCTCTTTGCGTCTCACGTTATTACCGCTAGGGGCATAAACGCCTAGCCAGGTGGGGGCAAGCCTGAACCGACCTTGTCAACGACTCGTGTCGTCGAGTTGATGAACAATGCAACTCAGCTCTTGAACCCGCCCTGATCGGCGTGTTCAGTCGCCATTCGAGATTCATCTTATGCGAGACGCAATGACCAGACCCGCCATTTTCGCCGATATCGCAGCTCCCTCGACGGAGCGACGGCCCGTTTCCGACACGCATCACGGCATCACGCGCGTCGACGAATATGCCTGGCTGCGTGCCGACAATTGGCAAGAAGTGTTCCGCGACCCGAGCCTGCTCGATCCGGCGATCCGCAGCCATCTCGAAGCGGAGAACGGCTACCAGTCCGAACTGATGGCGGACACCACTGAGCTCAGGAAGACGCTTTTCGAGGAAATGAAAGGCCGCATCAAGGAAGACGATTCCTCTGTGCCGATGAAGGATGGCCCCTTCGCCTATGGCTCGTCCTACAAGAAGGGCGGCGAGCAGCCGCGCTATTTCCGCATTCCAAGCGAAGGCGGCCCTGAGGACATCATTCTCGATGGCGACAAGGAAGCCGAAGGCCATGCCTATTTCCGCTTGGGCGGGCTCGACCACTCATCCGACCATGCCCGCCTGATCTGGGCGTTCGACGACAAAGGGTCGGAATTCTACACCCTGCGTGTTCGCGACCTGTCGGATGGCAACGACCTCGGCGACATCGTCGGTGATACCGGCGGCTCGGGTGTGTGGGATGCCGCCAATGCCGGTTTCTTTTATTCCCGTCTCGATCCTAACCATCGCCCGTCAAAGGTTTTCTACCATGCTCTAGGAACCGCACCTGGCTCGGATCGGCTGATCTATGAAGAAACCGATCCCGGCTTCTTCATGAATGTCGGCGGCACGCGCGCCAACGACTGGATCATGATTTCGATCAGCGATCATGAGACCTCGGAATACCGTCTCTTCCCGGCCACCGATCCCCTCGCCGCGCCGAAGCTGGTGGCGGCCCGCGAAATCGGACTGCAATACGATCTCGAAGAAGGCGGCGACATCTTCTTCGTGCTGACCAATGCCGACGGCGCCAAGGATTTCAAGATCATGACCGCGCCGGTCAACGATCCGGTCCGCGCCAATTGGAAGGAACTGGTCGATCATGAGCCGGGCCGCCTCATCCTGTCGGTCATCGGCTTMAAGGATTTCATGATCCGCCTCGAGCGAAAGGAAGGCCTGCCGCGCATCGTCGTGCATGAGCGCGCCACCGGCGCCGAGCACCACATCTCTTTCCCCGAAGAGGCATTTTCGCTCGGGCTGTCGGGCTCTTATGAATACGACACCGACACGATGCGTTTTTCCTATTCGTCGATGACAACGCCAACGCAGTTGTTCGACTACAACATGCGGACGCGCGAACGGGTGCTTCTCAAGACCCAGGAAGTGCCTTCGGGCCACAATGCCGAGGACTATGTCACGCGGCGCCTGATGGCACCTGCTCCCGACGGCGAACTCGTGCCGATCTCGCTGATCCATCATCGCGACACGCCGCTCGACGGCACCGCGCCCTGCCTGCTCTATGGCTACGGCTCCTACGGCATGACGATTCCGGCATCGTTCAACACCAACTGCCTGTCGCTGGTCGACCGTGGCTTCGTTTATGCCATCGCTCATGTTCGCGGCGGCAAGGACAAGGGTTATGCCTGGTACGAAGACGGCAAGCGCGCGACCAAGGTCAACACCTTCACCGACTTCATCGCCACAGCCCATCACCTGGTCGCGGAGCGCTACACCTCGCATGACCGCATTGTCGCGCAAGGTGGCTCGGCCGGCGGCATGCTGATGGGGGCTATCGCCAACATGGCGCCGGAAGCCTTTGCCGGCATCATCGCCGAAGTGCCCTTCGTCGATGTGCTGACCACGATGCTCGACGACACCTTGCCGCTGACGCCGCCGGAATGGCCCGAATGGGGCAATCCGATCGTCTCCGAGGACGACTACAAGACCATTGCCGCCTACTCGCCCTACGACAATGTCGCTGCTCTCGACTATCCGCCGATCCTGGCGGTCGCGGGCCTGACCGATCCGCGGGTCACCTATTGGGAGCCGGCCAAATGGGCGGCGCGCCTTCGTGAGCGCAAGTCGGGCAACAGTCCGGTGCTATTCAAGATCAACATGGATTCCGGCCACGCTGGCGCCTCAGGCCGCTTCTCGCGGCTGGAGGAAGTCGCCTTCAACTACGCCTTCGCCTTGAAGGTGGCCGGGCGCGCCTGACGACTGCAAAGGGGACCGGCGGTTGCAATAACCGCCGGTCCGAGATCAACCGGCCGGCTTCGGCGGCTGCGCCGGGTAGCCGTTGGAATGTCCTGGAATTGCCTTGAGATAGACCGCGATCGCCGCGCGGTCCTCGGCGGTCAGCCTGGCCATGTTCTTTTGCACTTCGACCATCGTGCCGCCGACCGAATCGAACTCCGGCGTGAAGCCGGTTTCGAGATAGCTGGCGATATCGCTTTCCGACCAGCCGCTTATGCCGCGCCCTTCCGGCGTGATGTTGGGCACGACACCGTCACCTTCGGCGGCTTTTGCGCCCGCCAGCCATTGCGCTTTCTCAGTGCCGCCAGCAAAGCTGCGCGGCGTGTGGCATTCGCCGCAATGCCCCATCCCTTCCACCAGATCGCGCCCATGCAGGAGTTGCTCCGGTGCGCCGTCGGCAAGAGCGACCACAGGTTCGTTGCTGAGGTAGAGCATCTTCCACAGCCCTACCCCGCGACGAACATTGAACGGGAAAGCGAGGCTATGGTCAGGCGCCTGTCCGGCGACGGGTGGCAGCGTCTTCATGAAGGCATAGAGGTCGGCGACATCGGTCGGCTTCATGCGGGCGTAAGAAGTATACGGAAACGCCGGGTAAAGGTGCTGCCCCTCGCGTGCCACGCCCTTGAGCATCGCGTTGGCGAAGTCTTCTAGCGACCACGCGCCGATGCCGTCTTTGGGATCGGGAGAAATGTTCGGCGCAACAAAGGTGCCGAATTGTGTCTTGAGTTCGACGCCACCCACCAGTTGCAGGCGCGCATCGCCTTCCGATTTTGGCTTGGCATGACAGGACGCGCAGCCGCCTGCATCGAAAATGCGCTGGCCCCGGGTCGCGTCGCCGATCCCAATTGCCGCCAAGGTCTCCGGTCCCAATTTCTCGGGAACCGTCAGCCACCAAAAAACCGCGGCTCCGGCGCCGCCAAGCGCCAGAGCCGCAATTGCGAGTTTCTTGAAAACAGCCATCCGCTAGGGGTCAGCCCTTCTTCACGCGGAAAGCCTCGTGGCAGGTGCCGCAGGTCTGGCCAATCGCGCCGACCTGAGCTTTCAGCGCGTCAAGATCCTGAGCTGGATTTGCCACCGCTGCGGCAGTGACCGCCTTGAACTTGTCAACCTGAGCCTGGAAGCCAACCGGGTCCTCCCAGATTTTCGGGGAGGCTGTCGTGTCGCCCTTGTCGCTCCCGACGGGGAATGACGCGGCAACGTCGATCTTTTGAACATTGGTGTTGAGCGCCGTCAAAGCCGCCAGAACGGCGGCCGCATCGAATGGGGTTTCCCCCTTCACCATCTTCACGAGTATGCCGACATCCCTGGCATTTTCCTTCATGACCGCTTGGCGATCGGCAATCACGTCAGCGAATGCCGCAGTAGTAGCAAGCGCAAGCGCTGCAACGGCAAATACGAGCTTTCTCATTAGGTCCTCTCCGGGTTGCGATATGCTGCCTAGGGCCAACGGCGAAACTGGCCGAATTCGTCCCGATATTCTCCTCACGCTTCCGTGATCTCGGCAGTTAATTTCGCAACACCTCAACAAACGAAAAAGCCCCGGACTTGCCGGGGCTTTCCTCGTTCAATGATGGGGCTCAGGCCTTTTCGTACAGCTCGAGCACGTAGTCCCAGTTGATCAGGCTGTCGACGAACGCCTCGAGGTATTTCGGGCGAGCGTTGCGATAATCGATGTAATAGGAATGCTCCCAGACGTCGACGCCGAGGATCGGGGTCGCGCCGTGGACGAGCGGGTTCTCGCCGTTCGGGGTCTTGGAGATGGCAAGCTTGCCATCCTTGACCGACAGCCAGGCCCAGCCCGAACCGAACTGGGTCGTACCAGCGGCGATCAGATCCGCCTTGAACTTGTCGTAGCCACCGAGATCGGCATCGATCGCCTTCTGCAGCGCGCCGGGCAGTTTGGTGCCGCCGCCGCCCTTTTTCATCCACTTCCAGAAGTGGACGTGGTTGTAATGCTGGGCAGCATTGTTGAACAGGCCGGCGTTCTTGCCGAATGACTGCTTCACCACCTCTTCCAGCGACAGCTTGTCCATGCCTGCTTCCGCAGCCAGCTTGTTGCCGTTGTCGACATAAGCCTTGTGGTGCTTGTCGTGGTGATACTCGAGCGTCTCCTTCGACATGAAGGGCTGCAGCGCCTCGTAGTCGTAGGGCAATTCGGGCAATTCAAAAGCCATGGATCATACTCCCTTGCTGGCAATTTAGCGGCATGACTATGCCGTCTACAGATAGGTCGTCATCGTCTTGTGACAACAGATGAGAGGCGCTGTTTTTTCTTTGCTACACTCAGGCCTTAGCTGTCGCGTGCGCCCACTCCCAATATAGCTCGCGAGATTTTTTTGCTACCGGTCCCGGCTGMAGAATTCGATCTTCGATGCGCGTGACCGGAACAACCTTGGAATGGTTGCCGGTAGAGAAGATTTCATCGGCTTCAAGGAATTCGCGCACCGACAGCGTCTTTTCGACGACCGAAACGCCCTGCTCGGCAAGAAGCGACATGGTGCGGCTGCGCGTTATTCCGGAAAGAAAAGTTCCGTTGGGTGCTGGCGTGAACACCTGGCCGTTCTTGACCAGGAAAATGTTGGACGAACCTGTCTCGGCGACATTGCCCAGCATGTCGAGCACAAGCGCATTGTCGAAACCGCGCATCTTGGCCTCGAGGATCGCCCGGCCGTTGTTCGGATAAAGACAGCCCGCCTTGGCGTTTGTCGGCATGGTTTCCATGCTCGGGCGACGGAAGGGCGACAGGCCGATCGAAAATCCCGTGGGAGGGAGCATCGGTGATTCGTACAGGCACAGGCAGAACCGGGTCGAGGCAGGGTCAGCGGGCACGCCCATGTAGCCGCCATGCTCGGCCCAATACATCGGCCTGATATAGACCGCCGTCTTGCCGTCGAATTTCTTGAGCCCATCCCAGGTCAGCCCGACGATCTGCTCGGGGCTCATGGTCGGCTTCAAGCCGAGCGCAATGGCCGAGGAATTGACGCGGCGCGAATGCGCTTCAAGGTCCGGCGCCACACCCTCGAACCAGCGGCCGCCGTCGAACACGCTGGAACCGAGCCACATGGCATGGCTGCGTGGGCCAATGATGGCGACATTGCCCTCGTGCCAGTCACCGTCGACGAAGGTCCAGGTCGTTGATTGTGCAGCCGCCGCGAGCGTCATGGTCTGTTTCCCGTCGCATCTTGTTGATCGTCGGCATGGAAAAGCCTTTGGAACCCCTCGTCAACCAGCAAGAAGCTGAAATGTTGGAGCCAGCCGATAGTTGCGCTTGCGCTCGGCGCCAAGCCGTTGGAAAACCACGGCATGCGCCACGCTGCCTACATATTCGATGCCTACGGCACGCTGTTTGACGTGCATGCGGCCGTTCGTCGCCATGCCGCCGACATCGGTCCCGAAGGCCAGCTTCTGTCCGAGATCTGGCGGGCCAAGCAGCTCGAATATTCGTGGGTCCGTACGCTGATGGGCGTCTATCTCGACTTCTGGCAGCTCACCGAGCAGGCACTCGACTTCGCCTTCCGAAAAGTGCCCTCGGTCGACCCGGCGTTGCGCAGCAAGCTGCTTGATGCCTACTGGCGCCTGGATTGCTATCCCGAGGTTCCCTCGGTTCTGCGCGGCCTGAAGGAAAATGGAGCACGGCTTGCCATCCTCTCCAACGGCTCGCCAGCCATGCTGGAAGCCGCGGTACGTTCGGCCGGGCTCGACCTGATCCTGGACGAGATATTCTCCGTCGACAGCGTGCGGCGCTTCAAGCCGGACCAGTCCGTCTACGATATCGTCGCCAGCAACTGGCGCCTCTACCCGCAAGCGATATCGTTTCAGTCGTCCAATCGCTGGGACATTGCAGGCGCCGCGAAGTTCGGTTGCCGCACCGTCTGGATCAATCGCACCGACCAGCCAGACGAGTATCGCGACTTCCCGCCCTCGCTGATCCTGCCGTCGCTGGAAGGTTTAGTTACAATTGGTTAGCTACCCATAGGTCAATATTGTTGCCATAACGCAACAGTGATTGGCCTGTCACAGCTTCGCCATGCTTTGTCCACCCTCAGGTCAGATTTTGACCCGCCTATCACCGCGAGCGTTAAGGGGGACGCAGTCAGTTTCCTTTAAATTCACCATTTCTTTCGAACTGGAATCCTAGATCGCAGCCATGCCCACATTCATTGATTCATCCCGCCCGCTCAGCCGGCGCGGCTTTCTAAACTTGGCAGCCGCAGGCGCTGCCACTGCAGCGCTTTCCGCCTGCTCGACCGTCACCGGAGGCAGCACAATCGTCGGCGCCCCGGTGATAGCACCCCCACCACCCGCTATTGACCCCGCCTTCGGCGACTATGTCAGCATGTATGGCCCAGTCAGTGACGAGGGCTATGAAGTTCCGGGCATCCCGCTCAAGAAAGTGAAGCCCCAGTTCCTTCGCCAGATCGTTCGCGACCCCACTGGCGAGCGCCCCGGCACCGTGGTCGTCGACACCTCGACGCACTTCCTCTACCTCGTTCGCGAAAACGGCGAAGCGATGCGCTATGGCGTCGGCCTCGGTCGTGCCGGCTTTGCCTGGTCTGGCCGCGCCGTCATCCAATGGAAGCGCAAGTGGCCCAAGTGGACGCCGCCGGACGAAATGATCGGCCGTCGGCCGGAGCTCGAGAAGTACAGCGTCCGCAACGGCGGCATGGCACCGGGCCTGGACAACCCGCTCGGCGCGCGCGCGCTCTACATCTTCCAGAACAACGAAGACACGCTCTACCGTGTCCACGGTTCGCCGGAATGGTGGACGATCGGCAAGTCGGTGTCGTCGGGCTGCGTGCGCCTGATGAACCAGGACATCATCGATCTCTACGATCGCGTGCCGTCCAAGACGCCGATCCTTGTCACCAGCGGCCTCGGCGTCGCCTGATCTGTGCGATGGCGGCGCGTCCWTGACGCGCCGCCTCAGCCCTGATCAGAAGCCCTTTTTCAGACTTCCAAGAATGCCGCGAACCAGTGCGCGGCCAACCGACGAGCCGACCGAGCGCACGACCGACTTGAGGGCGGCTTCGGTCACAGTCTGGCGGTTTGAAGCCCGGGGTCGTGGCGCACTGCCGGTCGTACGACCTCCCGAACTGGTGCTGCCACTGTCATTGCCGAAGCCGGGAATGGTCCATCCGCCACCACCCGTATTCGCCTGCTGTGCTTGCTCCTGCGCCTTTTGCGCATCGAGTGCTTTCTTCTGCAACATTTCGAATGCCGACTCGCGGTCGACCGTCTGGTCGTATTGTCCGGCGACCGGACTTTCGTTGATCAGCTTCCGGCGCTCTTCGGGCGTGATCGGCCCAAGCCGCGACGCCGGCGGCCGGATGAGTGTCCGCTGCACCATAGACGGCACGCCCTTGGTCTCAAGCGTCGACACCAGCGCCTCGCCGGTGGCCAGTTGGGTGATTGCCTTGGCGCAATCGAAATCGGGGTTCGGACGGAAGGTGTCCGCCGCCGTCTTGACCGCCTTCTGCTCGCGCGGCGTGTAGGCGCGCAGCGCATGCTGCACGCGATTGCCCAGCTGCGCCAGCACGGTTTCGGGAACATCGAGCGGGTTCTGGGTGACGAAATAGACGCCGACGCCCTTCGAGCGGATGAGGCGCACGACCTGTTCGACCCGGTCTACGACGATCTTGGGCGCTTCGTCAAACAGCAGGTGCGCCTCGTCGAAGAAGAACACCAGCTTCGGCTTGTCGGGATCGCCGATTTCCGGCAGCACTTCAAACAGTTCGGAGAGCAGCCAGAGCAGGAAGGTCGCGTAAAGCCGCGGGTTCATCATCAGCTTGTCGGCGGCGAGCACGTTGATCGCGCCGCGCCCGTCGCGCGTCGTGCGCATGATGTCGGAAATCTTCAGCGCAGGCTCGCCAAAGAAATGGTCGCCGCCCTGCTGTTGCAGCACCAGCAGCGAACGCTGGATCGCGCCGACCGAGGGCCGCGTGACATTGCCGTAGCGCGCGCCGATTTCTTCGGCACGCTCGGCGACGTTAGCGAGCAACGACTGCAAATCCTTCATGTCGAGGAGCAGAAGCCCCTCTTCGTCAGCGATGCGGAAGGCGATGTTGAGCACGCCTTCTTGCGCATCGGTAAGGTTCATCAGCCGCGACAGCAGCAGCGGGCCCATCTCCGAGACCGTTGCGCGGATTGGATGGCCCTGCTCGCCGAAAAGATCCCAGAAGATCACAGGGAACTCCTGGAATTCGTAAGGATCAAGCTTGATCGCCTGGGCACGGGCGGTGAGGAAATCCTTGGCTTCGCCCATCATGGCGATGCCCGACAGGTCGCCCTTGATGTCGGAGCAGAACACCGGCACGCCAGCGTTGGAGAAGCCCTCGGCGAGGACCTGCAACGTCACCGTCTTGCCGGTACCCGTCGCCCCTGTCACGAGGCCGTGGCGATTGCCGTATTTCAACAGCAACTCTTCTGGCCGTTGATAGCTGTCGTCCGGCTTGCGGCTGGCCCCAATGAAAATGCTTTCGTCCTGCGCCATGGGCTGTCTCTCCGGCAACGGCAATGCTCTTTTCGACCGCATCGGCGATCACATGAAAGGTATAGTGGGGGCACTGCAGTGCGACAATGGCGCGCGGCCAAAATGAGCTGCGCGGGCTGGCACGCCAATCGATAGCGCCCGCACCCAACTTGCCATCGCAAGCTTGTCTTGGATCGCAGCGCCTCATATGTTATACGTAAGTTATAACACGGAGACGCCGCCATGAACGTGACCGTTCGCAAGATTGGCAATTCGGAGGGTGTGATCCTGCCCAAGGAAGTGCTCGAAAGGCATAACCTCAAGGCAGGCGACACGCTGGAAATAGTCGAATCCAAGGATGGCCTGACCCTCAAGCCGACTGACGACGTGTTCGAGCGGCAGATGGAAGCGGCAAGCAAGTTCATGGATAAATACAAGGTGGCGCTTCAGAAGCTCGCCGAATGAGCCCGCTGTTTCTGACACCGCTGGTGGTTGAGGCAATGCACGCGGAGCAGTTGCGGCGACACGGCGGTGCACATGGCCTCCGTGATGAAAATGCGCTGATGTCGGCACTTGCCCGCGCCGAAAACAAACTCGCCTATGGCGATCCTACGATCATCGAACTGGCGGCAGCCTATCTCTTTGGAAT
>NZ_JBFUKO010000071.1:0-15469 GCF_056400805.1 Aminobacter sp. P4_H6_2 | reverse complement strand
GCGTGGAGGAAGGTCCGGCCCACGCGCGACCTTGCCATAGGTCTTTTCGGCGAGCGCCTTGACTGTATCAGGCTCGACATCGCCGGCAACGATCAGGATCGCGTTGTTGGGCGCGTAATACTGGTTGTAGAAGGCAGTCGCGTCGACCCGGTTGAGCTTTTCGATCTCATGCATCCAGCCAATCACCGGGATGCGGTAAGGCTCATTCTGAAACAGCGTCGCATCGACCTCTTCATTGAGTAGCGCGCCGGGGTTGTTTTCGATGCGCGCGCGGCGCTCTTCGAGGATGACGTCGCGTTCAGGCCCGATCACCGCATCGGTCAGCACCAGGTTGCGCATCCGGTCGGCCTCGAAACTCATCATCGTTTCAAGTGCCGCAGGCGTGACCGTCTGGTGGTAGGCCGTATAGTCATAGGTGGTGAAGGCGTTCTCGCTGCCGCCGATTTCGGCAACCTTCTGCCCGAACTCGCCGGCCTTGTGGTTAGATGTGCCCTTGAACATCAGGTGTTCGAAGAAATGCGCGATGCCCGACTTGCCGGGCGCTTCGTCGGCACTGCCGACCTTGTACCAGACCATGTGGGTGACGATCGGCGCGCGGTGGTCGGGGATGACCACGACCTGCATGCCGTTGTCGAGCGTGAAGCTGGTGACGGTCCAGTCACTGCGCGGTGCTTCGGCCAAAGCCGGCGCTGCCCAGGCCAGGCCCAAGGCAAGTGCGGTCGGCAGCGAACCTTTAGCCCGCAAGAATCCCAATGTCATCGACTGCCTCTGATTGTGGACGTGCCTGCCTTATAGGCTTCGGCATGAAGCGGCGGGAAGTGAATTGTTCGTAATGTTCGGCTCTGAAAGAGGCCGAAGTCAGGCGCCGCCAGCTATTCGGCCACGATGAAGCGGATCACGGTCTCGCCGTAGGAGCGCTCGTCGACGATGGAAAAGCCGGGGCCAGGCTCGAAGGAAGCCGTCGCGGCCTCCTCGACGACGCACAGTGCGCCAGGCGCGAGCCAGCCACCAGTGCGGGCCGAACGCAACGCCTTTTCGCCCAATCCCTTGCCATAGGGCGGATCGGCGAAAACCAAGCCGAAAGGCCCAARCGTGCCGGCGTCGCCAAGACCGATTGCGTCTCGGCGGAAGATCTTGGTTCGGCCCGTCAGGCCGAAGCTTTCGACATTGGTGCGGATGAGCCCGCGGCCTTCCGCGGACTCCTCAATGAACACGCAATATGACGCACCGCGCGACAGCGCCTCGATGCCGAGGGCGCCGGTGCCCGCGAAAAGATCGAGCACGCGCGCGCCTTCGAGCCTGTCGCCGAAGCGATGGGCAAGCATGTTGAACACCGCCTCGCGGGTGCGATCGGTGGTGGGGCGGATGGCGTTGTCACGCGGCGTGGCCAAAGGCCGGCCGCGCAATTCGCCACCAACAACCCGCATCAGCCGCGATCCCGGCGCGGGCCGCCCGGACGTCCACCGCGCGGACCATCGCCCTTGGGCTTGTCAAAGCGCGGCTTGTCAGAACGAGGCTTGTCAAAGTGCGGCTTGTCGCGCGGCGGCCTTGCCGCTGCTTCCGCCTTGGCCTTTTCGCTCTGCGGGCGTGCACCCGGTGCCATCCAGACATTGGCCTTGCGCGCACCAGGGGTTTCGAACGGCTTCTTTTCGCGTTCGTCACCCTTCTTGCCGCCGAACTTTGGCTTGTCGCCAAATTTGGGCTTGTCACCAAACTTTGGCTTGTCGCCGAACTTGGGCCTGTCGCCGAAGCTGGGGCGCTCGGTCGACAGACGGCCGAGCATATCCTCGCGGTGGCGCTCGTTGGAACGCTTGCGGTTCTTGATCAGCCCACCCTCGCCGATACGGCCACGTTCGCCGTCGCGCTGGAACTTCGGACGCTCCGGTTCTTCAACGCGTGGCGTCTCGTTACGGAAGGTCGGCTTGTTGGAGAAGGGCTTGACGATGTCGGCGTCGAAATTGGCACCCGACTCCTCGATCAGCCGCTCACCAAGCTGGTCACGCAGCATCTTGCCCTTGATCTCCTGAACATGGCCCTCGGGCAGCTCGCCGAGCTGGAACGGGCCGTAGGAGATGCGGATCAGGCGGTTCACTTCGAGGCCGAGCGCGCCGAGGATGTTCTTGACCTCGCGGTTCTTGCCTTCGCGCAGGCCAATGGTGATCCAGGCATTGCTGCCCTGCTCACGGTCGAGCGTCGCTTCGATCGAGCCATAAAACACGCCGTCGACAGCCATGCCGTCCTTGAGCCCGTCCAGGGTCTTCTGCTCGACCTTGCCGTGAACGCGGACGCGGTAGCGGCGCAGCCAGCCGGTTGCCGGAAGCTCGAGCACGCGCGACAGCCCACCATCATTGGTAAGCAGCAGCAGGCCTTCGGTGTTGATGTCGAGCCGGCCGATGGTCATCAGGCGCGGCAGTTCCTGCGGCAGCACGTCGAAGACGGTCTTGCGGCCCTCAGGGTCGCGATTGGTGGTCACGACACCAGCCGGCTTGTGGAACAGGAACAGACGGGTGCGCTCGATGGGGGGAATTTCCATGCCGTCGAGATGGATGATGTCGTCCGGCATGACGTTAACCGCCGGCGACGCCAGTATCTTGTTGTTGACCTTGACGCGGCCAGCGGCAATCAGCTCCTCGGCATCGCGGCGTGAAGCCAGGCCCGCACGCGCCAGGCGCTTGGCGATACGCTCGCCCGGCTCGGGTGCATCCTCGGGAGCGCGCGAACGCGGCTTGAAACCCTCGGTCACCGGACGACGGTCGCCATCGGGCCGTGGCCGGAACGCTCTCGCTTCGCCATCGCCGCGCTTCTCGTAAGGCCTGCCGCCCTCAGGGCGTGGCCCCGAACGGAACGGACGATCGCCACTTGCAGGCCGGGCCTCGCCGTCACGCGGGCGGAATTCGCGGTGCGGACGTTCGCCACCCTCGGCGGGGCGCGCACGGTATGGCTTGTCGCCGCCAAACGAGCGGCCGCCTTCGCGCTTTTCGTAAGGCTTGCCCTCGGGGCGCGGACCCTTGTTGAACGGGCGCTCGGAGCGAGCTTCACCATCGCGCGGACGGTCGCTGCGGAATTCGCCGCGCGGGCGTTCAGCACCTTCGGCTGGACGCGGACGATATGGCTTGTCGCCAAAGGAACGGCCACCTTCACGCTTCTCGTAAGGCTTGCCCTCGGGGCGCGGCCCCTTGTGGAATGATGCCGCCGAGCGTTCGGGACGCGCAGCACCATCGCGCGGAGCGAAATCGCGCTTGGGGCGCTCGACGCCTTCGGCACCTTCAGGACGCTTGGCGTATGGCTTCTTGGCATAAGGCTTGTCGCCGAACGGCTTGCTTTCGCGCTTCTCGTAAGGCTTGCCCTCGGGACGCGGTCCCTTGTGGAACGGGCGCTCGCCACTTGCCGGACGGGCGTCGTCGCGCGGACCGAAATCACGCTTGGGACGATCAGGACGATCGCCACCGCCTGCACCAGCAGGACGCGGTGCGTACGGCTTCTTCGCAAACGGCTTGGCGCCGCCCTCGGCGCGCGGCTTGCCGAATTTCTTCGGAGCGCCGTCACGGGCACCTGCGCCAGCTGGTTTGGAGCCGCCCTTGCGCGGGAATTTTTTTCGATCGTCGTCCATGGTGGCCTTTGCCCTTTTCGGCGGCTAGATAACAGGAAGCTCGGGGGTTAGCGAGGGGTAACAGGATGGTTGAGGCGTGAAACGGCCCGATTACATGGCATTGG
Organism: Aminobacter sp. P4_H6_2; assembly: GCF_056400805.1. Lineage (NCBI taxonomy): Bacteria > Pseudomonadati > Pseudomonadota > Alphaproteobacteria > Hyphomicrobiales > Phyllobacteriaceae > Aminobacter > Aminobacter sp. P4_H6_2. The sequence goes on along the minus strand of NZ_JBFUKO010000071.1, from coordinate 11,755 downwards.
CCTTCGCGGAGGCCGAAGCTGCCGCCCAACGCGGCGAAGTGCCGATCGGCGCGGTCATCGTCCGTGGCAACGAAATCGTCGGCCGCGCCGGCAACCGCACCCGCGAACTCAATGACGTCACAGCCCATGCCGAAGTGCTGGCGATCCGCGAGGCATCGGAGAAATTCGCCTCCGAACGGCTCACCGGCCACGATCTTTATGTCACGCTGGAACCCTGCACGATGTGCGCTGCCGCTATTTCGTTCGCACGGCTGAGGCGGCTTTATTTCGGCGCTGTCGACGACAAGGGCGGTGCGGTGGTCAGCGGCGTGCGCTTCTTCGCTTCGCCGACCTGCCATCACGCGCCCGATGTCTATCCCGGGATAGGCGAAACGCGCGCGGCCGAAATACTCAAAGGCTTTTTCAAGGCCCGCCGCGACCTCTAGGGGCCGCGGCGTATCTAACGTCAGATCAGAACGGCCACCAGCTGCTGCTCTTCTTGGCCTGCTGCTTCTTGCGGCGTTCCTTCTTGACCTCGTCCTCGCCGAGCTCGTCTTGAGCGGCGGTGCCGGCTGCCTGACGATAGGCCAGCGGCGGTTCGCTCAGATATTTGCGCGACGTGGTGCTGCCCTGCTTGCTCTCACGCAGGCGGCGCTCGATCTCGAGCTTGCGCTGCTCTGGCGTCCACTTGCTCATGTCAGGGCCGTTCAGCGCCGACATGTCGTTGATGACCTGAGGCTCGAAGTTCGGGTTGTCGCGGTTCTTGGTCGCGTCGTCGCGAATCCGGGCGCGGCGCGCCTCGGGCGATTCGGGCCAGTCGGCACTTGCTGTCTGAACGATATTGTCCTGTGGCGTCGGCAGTGCTGCCTGCGCGCCGGTCTTCGGCTTCACCAATTCCGGGCGCGGCTTGTAATCGATATTGTTGGTCTTCGGCTTTAACGACACGATGTTCGTCAAGTCGCTGGCAAGCTGATTGGTCGCCGACCTGTCGGTGCCATAGGTAGGCGCGCTCATGCAGCCCGTAAGTGCCAGGCCGGAAACGGCGAGCGACGCAAGCAAAGCTCCGCGCGCGCTGATGCGGTCCGTCATGCCAGTAATTTTCACTCGAACGCCTCTCGCTAGATGCCGGCTATGAGCCGTGTCCCGGTCCGTATGCTCATCCGACGGAAATCCGGCGACAAAATGTCTGCCGAAGTTTCGCGCTTTTACCTTAATGAGCCGTCAAGGGCAACGACCGGCCGGAGATCTCAGGCCGGTCGTTGCATTTCAGCAACCGATCACAGGCGACCCAGCGCCTGCAGTTCGTGCAGTGCCGCGGCGTCACGGGCGGACACATCGGCGAAAGCAGCGTCCGAGCCGACATCGCTTGTGTAGCGCCAGGAGCGCGCGCACTTGATAAGCCCGCGGCCTTCCGCCTTCTCCACAACGACCGCTATGCCCGGAACCTCGCGCAATGCGAAGGAATCGACCGGGAGGTCTTCATGGGAAATGACAAGATCGCTGGTGATGCTGATCTCGGCCAGGTCGATACCCGACAGGGCCTCTTCGAGCAGCGCGTCGTTCATGTAGACGACGGGAACCGCTTCCAGAGACGAGCCGATGGTCTTCTTGGCCCGCTCCAGCTCCAACGCTCCGGTGACAACGCTGCGAACCTGACGGATCTTGTGCCACTTTTCGGCCAGGGCTTCGTCGCGCCAGGCTGCAGGCACTTCCGGGAACTGCTCGAGATGCACCGACACAGCCTGCGGGTTGCGCTCCAGCCATGCCTCTTCGGTGGTGAAAGGCAGCATCGGCGCCAGCCACTTCACCAGGCAGTTGAACAGCTCGCGCACGACATGCACGGCTGCCTTGCGGCGGGTGCTCGACGGGGCATCGCAATAGAGCACGTCCTTGCGGATGTCGAAGTAGAAGGCCGACAGCTCAACGCCCATGAAGTCGATCAATGCACGCGTGATACGCTTGAACTCAAAGTCGTCATAGCCCTTGCGCACCAGCGCATCGAGCTCGGCAAGCCTGTGCAGCATCAGCCGCTCCAGCTCCGGCATCTCGGCAAGTGCGACCTCTTCGCCGTTATCATGGGCGAGCGTGCCGAGCATCCAGCGCATGGTGTTGCGCAGCTTGCGGTAGGCATCGATATTGGTCTGCAGCACGTTCTTGCCAAGGCGCTGGTCTTCCCAATAATCGGTGGTCATCACCCACAGGCGCAGGATATCGGCGCCCGACTGCTTCAGCACGTCCTGTGGAACGACCGTGTTGCCGAGCGACTTCGACATCTTGCGGCCTTCCTCGTCCATGGTGAAACCATGGGTGACGACCGCCTTGTAGGGCGCACGGCCACGCGTGCCGCAGCTCTCGAGCAGCGAGGAGTGGAACCAGCCACGGTGCTGGTCGGAGCCTTCGAGATAGACGTCGGCAGGCCACTTCAGATCGGGACGGTCTTCGAGCGTAAACGCATGCGTCGAGCCCGAGTCGAACCAGACGTCGAGGATGTCCATCACCTGCTTCCACGCCTCGTTGGCGCGGGAGCCCAGGAAGCGCTCGCGCGCACCTTGGGCGAACCAGGCGTCGGCACCTTCTTTTTCAAAGGCCTTGACGATACGGGCATTGACCGCCTCGTCCTTCAGCACATTGCCGTCGGCATCGGCGAAGATGGCGATCGGCACGCCCCAGGCGCGCTGACGCGACAGTACCCAGTCCGGACGATCCTCGATCATTGCGCGCAGACGCGTCTGACCGGCAGCCGGCACAAAGCGTGTGTCATCAATGGCTTGCAGCGCGCGGCTGCGCAGCGTCGTGCCGTCGCCAAGCTGCCTGTCCATGTAGACAAACCACTGCGGCGTGTTGCGGAAGATGATCGGCTTCTTCGAACGCCAGCTATGCGGATAGCTGTGCTTGAGCCTGCCGCGCGCGAACAGTGCGTTGCGCTTGATCAGCTCGTCGATGACTGCCTTGTTGGCGTCGCCCTTCTTGCCGTGATCGTCGATGACGCGGACTGCCCCACCCTCACGATCGGGACCGAAGCCCGGTGCGTCCTTGGTAAGGAAGCCGGCATCGTCGACAGTGAAGGGGATCGCCGGGTTGATGCCGCGCTTCTCCAGTTCGGCTACCGCGTCCATCCACGCGTCGAAATCCTCGCGGCCGTGGCCGGGCGCGGTGTGCACGAAGCCGGTGCCGGCGTCGTCGGTGACGTGGTCGCCGGCAAGCATCGGCACGGGGAATTCATAACCGCCGCCCAGGCCTTCAAGCGGATGCAAAAGCACAAGCTTTCCAAGCTCTTCGCCCGACACGCTGCGAAGCAGATTCAACGTGACCTTGGCCTTGGCCGCGGCCTCTTCGGCGAGTGCTTCGGCAAAGATCAGCCTTTCGCCCGGCTGTGGGCCAAAATCGTTCTCAGCCGCTGTGACCTCATACAGGCCATAGCCGATGCGCGGCGAATAGTTGACCGCGCGGTTGCCGGGGATGGTCCAGGGCGTCGTCGTCCAGATGACGACATGGACGCCAGTCAGCGTGTCCGAGCCGGTCGCGACCGGGAATTTCACCCAGATCGTGTCGCTCTCGTAATCCTGATACTCGACCTCGGCTTCGGCCAGCGCCGTGCGCTCGACCACCGACCACATGACCGGCTTGGAGCCACGGTAAAGCTGGCCCGACATGGCGAACTTCAACAGCTCGCCGGCGATGCGCGCTTCGGCGTGGAAGTTCATCGTCGTGTAGGGATTGTCGAAATCGCCGACAACGCCCAGGCGCTGGAACTCGGCACCCTGCACACCGATCCAGCCGGCGGCGAATTCACGACATTCCTTGCGGAACTCGTTGATCTCGACCTCGTCCTTGTTCTTGCCGGCAGCGCGGTACTTCTCCTCGATCTTCCACTCGATCGGCAGGCCGTGGCAGTCCCAGCCCGGCACGTAATTGGAGTCATAGCCGCGCATCTGGAACGAGCGGGTGATCACGTCCTTGAGGATCTTGTTCAGCGCATGGCCGATATGAATGTTGCCGTTGGCATAGGGCGGACCGTCATGCAGCACGTATTTTTCACGGCCAGCAGCGGTTTCGCGCAGGCGCTTGTACAGCCCCATCTTCTGCCAGCGGGCAACCGTCACCGGCTCCTTCTCGGGCAGGCCGGCGCGCATCGGAAACTCCGTCTGCGGCAAATAGAGGGTCTTGGAATAGTCGATCTTTTCGGACGTATCGGTCATCTGTCTTGCCATCGTCTTGCCCGGCAAAGTTGCCACGGGCGTTCAACTGTCATGATCTGGAAAGGCGCCATGCGGCGCGCAGGCAAAAAGTCCCGGACTTGCGGACAGCCTTAGGCCACCCGGAAGGCCGGGCCAGTAATTCGTATCGCAGTCGCGAAGACGGGCGCGAAAAATCTCATGGCCGCGCTTTTAGCGGAGGTGCCGCGCGGAATAAAGCGCCTAATTCGCTTGAGATCAAAGGTTGAAGTCGAACCGGTAGCTGGTCGAGACACCAACCGTCACCTGATCGCGCGACCCACGCTCCTTGACGATGGTGGAATCCGCTGCCGGTCCCATCAGCCTGGAGTACTCGGTGAACAGGCTCGCGGTGACATTATCGGTAGCCTTCCAGCCGATCGCGCCACCGATGCCAACCGAATTGATGCCACTGCCAGGATCATACTGGCCAAGACCGGATGCGGCCGATTGCTGCGCGTTCACGCCATAATAGGTTTCAAAATAGTCGGCCGACGCGAACGAAACGCGAGGCCCGCCCGAAAGTCGGATGTTCGGCGTGACATCGCGGTACGCGTCCAGCGCGATGTCGGCAACGAAACCGTTGTGCGACCTGATGCCATGGCGCAGCTCGGCGCGTGCCCGCAGCCAGTCGGTGGGATAGAATTCGAAGAAACCGCCGAGTTCGCCGCCCCAGGGGATGTCATCCAGTCCCTGCAATTCATCTTTGGCATCGCGGCCAAAATTGATTTTTCCGGCGATACCGGCGCGAACGACGCCGTCATCGATCATCGCAAGCGAAATGTTGTCGTTTCGCGAGGAATAGCGCAACTCCGGGCCAGCCTTGCCGAGCGACACGAGCGGCAGAGCACTCAGCATGTATTCCTTCGAGCCTTCGAAGCTTGGACGGACCATGCCGGTAGCACCGAGCGTCAGATACCAGTCGCCCGACAGCCAACCGAAGGCACCCTCGCCTGCCATTGCCGGACCGCTCGCCAGGGCAAGCGCCGAGGCCATTACCGAAATACGACCAATAGACGTCATCACAACCCCGCGTACGCCACAAACCCAATCGCCAGGAACGTTTTGGGTTTGATGCCAACAGCGTAAAATTTGAATTAAATTCGCATGCTGCCACAAACGTTTATTTCTCTGCCCCGACCGCCCGCCACTGGACCGACTCGGTTGCCGAGGCTAGCCTCCAAGATGGGCACAGTGCCACTCTTATTGAGGACTGATCATTTCAAGGAGACGGGTTCGATGGCTATTTCAGAACAATTGCCGCAAGTGCGCTCCAAATGGGGCTGGTTCGTAGCACTTGGCGTACTTGTGCTTGCCTTGGGCATCATCGCCGCAGGTAACCTTATGGTCGCGACCGCCGCATCGGTGCTTTTCGTCGGAACGCTGATGATCGTGGCCGGTGTGATCGAAATCGTGCACGCTTTCGGCGTGAAGACCTGGGGCACGTTCTTCTGGTGGCTGCTGAGCGGCATCCTCTATGTCGTCGCCGGCTACCTGGCTTTCACCAATCCGTTGCTCACGACAGCAATCCTGACACTGTTTCTGGCGATCAGCCTGATCGCGTCGGGTGTCATGCGTATCTGGATCGGCTTCACGAGCAAGGGGCTCGAAGGCTGGGGCTGGGTTGTGTTCTCCGGGGTCATCACCGTGCTTGCCGGCCTAGTCATTGCGGCCGGCTGGCCGGTAAACAGCCTGTTTATCCTCGGCATCTTCCTCGCCGTTGACCTTATCGTCCAGGGCATCACCTACATCGCCTTTGGCCTGGGCCTCAGGAAGGTTGCTTAAAAGGCGATAGCCTGGTCAAGTTCCGAGAGAGGGCGCACGCCAGAGAGCAGCGCCCTCGCCTCGGCTTCGTCCTGTTTCATCTGGGTAACCAGAGGGTCAAGGCCGTCGAACTTCACTTCGCCCCTGAGATAGCCGAACAGCGAAACGGACGCGACCTCGCCATAGAGATCGCCGGAAAAGTCGAAGACGAAAGTCTCGAGCAACGGCGCGCCATTGTCGTTCACGGTCGGGCGCCGGCCAAAACTTGCCACGCCGTCAAACAATGTGCCGTCGGCACGGCGGAAGCGGACGGCATAGATGCCCTCCTTCAGTCCCGTTTCGGGCGAGAGCCGCATGTTGGCGGTCGGAAATCCCAGCGTACGGCCAAGCTTCGCGCCGCCCACTACCTCGGCTTCGACCGTGTAGCGATAGCCAAGCAAGCCCGCGGCTTCGGCCGCTTCTCCCGCAGCAAGCAGCTCGCGGATGCGGCTCGAGGAGATGATCTCGGCACCCTCGTCGCGAAACGCGTCGACCAGGGTCACGCCAAATCCGTGTCGTTCACCCGCCGCCATAAGGAAGGCTGGGCCGCCTTGCCGGTTCTTGCCGAAATGGAAATCGAAACCGGTCACCACATGGCTGATGCCGAGCTGCTGCTCCAAGATGGCGGTGACGAAGTCCTCGGCTGAAAGGCTGGAAAACTCCCGCGTGAACGGCCGCTCTATCACGGCTGCGAAGCCGAGCGCCTCAAGAAGCCGCGCCTTAACATGGGGCGGCGTCAGCACGAACAGCGGAATGTCGGGGCGGAACACTTTGCGCGGGTGCGGCTCAAAGGTCAGCACGAGTGCCGGCACATTGTGCCGACGCGCCTCTTCCAGAGCGCGTTCCAATACCGCGAGATGGCCACGATGGATGCCGTCGAAATTGCCAATGGCAACGACACCGCCACGCAGCGACGCCGGCACGGCTTCCTCGCCTGAAACGCGGATAAAGCCCTGTTCCATCACCTTGCCTACCGAAGTTTCGGAATGGTGGCCACTGGTGCATAACCGTGCTTGTCGAGGAAGGCGGCAAGCTTGGCCGGATCTGGCATGTGTGCATGCTCGCCATAGTCGCGGGCGTGGATGCCACCGGAGACGTAGAGCACATCGATGCCGTTATCGGCAGCACCCTTGACGTCGGTGAACATGCCGTCGCCGATGGCGAGCGCCTCCGATCTGTCAACCTCGCGGCCGAGCACTTCGCCGGCAGCGGCGAGTGCCGCCTCGTAGATCGGACGATGCGGCTTGCCGGAAACCAGCGTGCGGCCGCCGAGCAGGCCATAGTCGCGGGCAAGGGCGCCGGCGCACCAGATCAATTCGTGGCCGCGCTCGACCACGATATCGGGGTTGGCGCAGATGAACGGCAGGTTGCGCGTGCGTAGCCTGCGCAACATCTCAGCATAGTCGTCGGGCGTCTCGGTCTCGTCATCAAAGAGCCCGGTACAAACCACTGTCGATGCCTCGAACTCCTCGACCAGGTCGACGTCGAGGCCATCATAGAGCGGGTAGTCGCGATCGGGGCCGATATGGAAGACGCGGCGCGGGCCCGAGCGGATCAGCTCGCGAGTGACATCGCCAGATGTGACAACCTGGTCCCAGGCGGATGTGGGCACACCGAGGTTGGCGAGTTGGGCGATGACGCCATCGCGCGGACGCGGCGCGTTGGTGATCAGCACCACCGCCACACCCTTCTCGCGCGCCGCCTGAAGGGCTGCGGCTGCTTCCGCAAATGCCTCAACGCCGTTATGGATAACACCCCAGACGTCGCACAGCAGGGCCGAATAGCGGCCGGTCAGCGCTTCGAGCGACGCGATTGATTGAGGCAAGCCCGCCATTGTCTGTCCTTCGATCGATCCCAACGGGAGAGATTGGCCGGTCGGCCAAGCAGCCCGGAATTATCCGAACCGGCCCGTCCTGTCACCAGCTTTCGCCTGATGCAGCCACAGCGGCGGTGCAAACTGCTCCCGCCAGCGGCTGCAAACCGTGCAGCAGCGCTCGTATGGTAAACGACAGGCTAAGCCGGGGCTGAATTTTCTCGGCTGCTCGGGAACCGCAATTTCATGGTTTTGCGTGACTTTATTAGCTTGAGCTTGGGGGCCAATTGCATGATCCGCAAATTCCTGAAGGACGAACGCGGCAACTACGCCATCATGACGGTGGCTGCGATGGTACCGATCATGGGCGCGCTAGCCCTCGCCATAGACTACGCCGAGATATCGCGAGAACGCGAGGCAACGCGCAACGCACTTGACGCGGCGGGCATCGCAACCGCGCGACGAATTGTCGAAGGCGTAACCGACGATCAGGCCAAGGCTTATGCGAAGAGTTTTTTCGAGGCAAATCTGGGCCACGTAAAGCCGGCCAATACGACACTTACCATCACCCTGCCAAATAACACTAGCGGCGGCGGCACCCTGAAGCTCGAAGCAGCGCTCAAATACGACCCGTATTTTGTCCCTGTCGCCGCCGCCCTGCTCGGCAAGGGTTCCGGCTCAACGCAGATCGATTTTTCAGCAAAATCCGAGATCCGCCTCAAGAACACGCTCGAAGTCGCACTCGTCCTCGATAATTCCGGGTCGATGGATTATATCGGCTCCGGTACCGGTAAAAAGCGCATGACGCTGCTCAAAGAGGCGGCGGCACAACTTGTCGATACGCTCTCACTTCAGGCCGAGCAGATGAAGCAGGTCGTCAATCCGGTGCAGTTCGCCGTCGTGCCATTCGCGGCATCGGTCAATGTCGGAGCTGGCAACTACAAGGAAACTTGGATGGACGCGACGGGTGTATCGCCAGTTCACCACGAGAACTTCACCTTGCCTGTAACTATTGGAACCAACAAGAAAATCGAACGCGTAGGCGAATATGTCCGCAAGACGGGCAAAGGCTGGGGCGCGAATGAAAACGATATTTTCACGCGCTTTACGCTCTACGACGACATGAAAGTCTATTCGAATTCCAATAAAACCCAGACCAAGGCCTACACCATCTGGCAGGGCTGCGTAGAATCCCGGCCTGCACCGTACAATATGCTCGACACCGCACCGACCCCCTCGCATCCGGAAACCTATTTCGTGCCGATGTTTGCACCGGATGAGTGGGATAAAACCAACAACGACAATGCTTTGAACAGCTGGTGGTCCGATAACACGACCCCCACCAACAACTACACATCGGCAAACGCCGCTGCCAGGCAGCGCGACCTCGCCAAATACTACAACGTCATCCAGAGCTATGGCGCTACGGTCAAGAGTGGTGAGGGACCGCACTACAGCTGCACGACCAAGCCAATCACGCCATTGACCGACGTTTCCAAACCGGCAGGCGTTACCGCCATAAAGGCGGCAATCACCGCCATGGCATCAAGCGGAGCGACCAACGTTCCGGAAGGCCTGGCCTGGGGTTGGCGTGTATTGTCGAGCGGGCCCCCATTTACCGGCGGACGACCGGAAACCGAAAAAGGCAATGACAAGGTGGTCATCGTTTTGACCGACGGCGCGAACACTTACTATCCCTTGAGTTTCTTCGGCGTGACCGACCTGGCTGGAAGCAAATCGAGCTACTCTGCGTACGGGTATGCTGGACAGGCGCCTATTGGTGGCTCGGATACCAGGCTGTTTATGGCTCAGCCAACAACCGGCTTCGACAAGACCCAGCACACGGAGGCCAACTACACCGTCGCCATGAACAACCACATGGCAACCACATGTACGAACGCAAAAGACAAAGGCGGCATCATCGTCATGACGGTTGCGCTCGATCTCGATCCGACAAAAGGCACAGCGGCCGAAAAAAAAGCGACCGCAGCCCAGATCGAAGGCCTGAAATCCTGCGCTTCGGAGTCGCGCTTCCGCAAGGACGCAAGCGGCAAGCCGGAAAAGCTGTTCTTCAACACGACCAGCGGCGACCTGGTTGAAACTTTCAAGAAAATCGCGGACGAACTGTCCAACCTGCGCATCGTTGGTTGACGAAAATCGCCTGCCAACGGACTGAAAAAAGCGCCCTCCTCGCGGATGGGCGCCTTTTTCTTGTCAGTCCATGTGTGCGGCGGGTGCACCGCCGACCGGTTGAGCCGTCGGCTTGCGCAGCAGCAGTGCCAGCGGGATGGCACAGAGCGAGACGATCATCATCAGCTTGAAGTCGTCGATGTAAGAGATCATCAGTGACTGGATATTGACCATCCCATCGATCTGCGTCAGCGCCAACGGGTCCCCCGCTGCCGCACCGGGCGACACAGCCATGAGGTTGGGGTTGAACGCTGTGATGTTCGTTGACAGTTCCGCATGGTTGATCTGGATGTTGCGGGTCAACAGCACAGAGACAATCGAAATGCCGATCGACGATCCGATATTGCGAACGAGGCTGAACAGGCTCGCCGCATCGGTGCGGTGACGCGGCGCAAGCGTCGCGAACGCCACAGTCGACAACGGCACGAACACCAGGCCGAGCCCCAGCCCCTGGATCACGCCTGTCGAGATGATCAGGAAAGCATCCATCTGCGGCGTGAAGCCTGTCATGTAATAGAGCGAGAGCGCCGTCAGCAGCAGGCCGGCGACAACCAGATAGCGGTTATCGACCAGACGCACCAATCGCCCGACAAGCAGCATCGAGACCATGGTGCCGACGCCGCGCGGCGCCATGACCAGGCCGGTGGTGATGGTCGGATAGCCGTAGATGCGCGTCAGCATCGGCGGCAGAAGCGCAAGGCTAGCCAGCAGGATGACGCCGATGACGAAGATGAACACCAGACCGGTCACGAAATTGCGGTCGGTGAATATCTTCGGGTCCAAAAACGTGTGTTCGGAGGTCGCCATATGCACGGCGAAGACCCAGAAACCGGTTATGGCGAGTCCGAGCTCGATCCATATCTCGGCCGCCGAAAACCAGTCGACCTCGCCGCCGCGGTCGAGCATGAGCTGGAGCGCGCCGACGCCAAGCGACAGCATGGCAAAACCGAAGAAATCGAAGCCGCGCAGGCGCTTGACGATAGTGGGCAAATAGGCGGCTGAGCCCAGGAAAGCGACGATGCCCACCGGCAGGTTGATGAAGAACACCCAACGCCAGTTGAAGCTTTCAGTCAGCCAGCCGCCGAGCGTCGGGCCGATGATCGGCCCGACCATGATGCCGGCACCCCACATGGCCATGGCCTGGCCGTGGCGTTCCTTGGGATTGATGTCGAGCAGGAAGGTCTGGCTCAGCGGCACGATCGCCGCGCCGAACACGCCTTGAAGCAGGCGGAACAGCACCATCGACTCGAGGCTCCAGGCAACACCGCAGAGCATCGACATGATAGTGAAGCCGACGACGGAAACGAGGAACAGTTCCTTGCGGCCGAAGCGGTCCGACAGCCAGCCGGTGAGCGGCGTCATGATGGCAGCGGCGACGATGTAGGACGTCAGCACCCAGTTGATGGTGTCTTGGGATGCGCCGAGGTCGCCGACCATCGAGGGCAACGCAACGTTGGCGATGGTGGTGTCGAGCACCTGCATCACCGTCGCCAGCATGATGGCGATGGTGATCAGGCCGCGATGCGGCACCTCAGTAAGTGACTTAGTGGCTGACTGGCTCATTCGACCAACTCTTGCGACCAACTTGGGACCTGCGGTCGTCAGGCGGCGACCCGAAAAATCGGAGGGCCGGCCGCTTAGACGGCCGGATCAGTCCGGGACTTTAAGCGCGCCGCTGTGGCGCGGATTATTCCGCGGCCACCGCGTGGCCGAAGATGCTGCCAAAGCCGCGGGACTTGCCGGTGTCGATCGACAC